>NZ_JBVICA010000009.1:160120-246153 GCF_055573115.1 Streptomyces sp. NPDC030222 | reverse complement strand
TCGTCTCAGAGAGACGGGGTTATCAACATATCTGGCGTTGACTTTTGGCACGCTGTTGAGTTCTCAAGGAACGGACGCTTCCTTCGTACTCACCCTTTCGGGCTTTCCTCCGGGCGCTTCCCTTCGGTGTTTCCAACCTTACCAGATTCTTTTTCCGTTCCGTTTCCGGTCTGGATTTCGATTCCGGCGGCCGTTGGAAGGCCTTTACCTTTCGGCGCTCCCCGACTTTATCAGAATCACTTCGGCCGAGCTAATCGGCGTCGCGATCCGGATAAGGATTCGAAGGAGGGTGACTCCTTGAGGACCTCGCCCTCGGAGAGAGTCTGTAGATATGAACCGCTGCCATCGAACGTCCCGTCCAAGGCAACCGTTAAAATCTACCTCCCCACTCGTCCTGTGTCAACAGTCCTTGCGGGGCGAAGAGGACAGTACCAGCTCAGAGGGGTTGCACGCACATCAAGCGGCGGTCGGCAGCTCCGCACTGCGATCGGCCGACTCCACATCGCCACTGTCGCCGGCCCGAGCCGCGCGGCCTCCCAGTACATAGACGTACGCAAGGAACAGCACCTCGGCTGCGATACCGATCCCGATGCGGGCCCAGGTCGGGAGACCTGATGGGGTCACGAATCCCTCGATCAGGCCGGCGACGAAGAGGACCACTGCGAGTCCGATGGCCATACCGAGGGCGGAGCGTCCGCGTTCCGCGAGGGCCGCGCGACGGCTCCGCGGGCCCGGGTCGATCACGGTCCAGCCGAGGCGAAGGCCGGTGCCGGCGGCGATGAAGACCGCGGTCAGTTCTAGGAGACCGTGCGGGAGGACCAGGCCGAGGAAAGTGTCGAGCCGGCCGGCCGACGACATCAGGCCGATGCCCACACCGAGATTCAGCATGTTGAGGAACAGCACCCAGAGCACGAAGACGCCCAGGAAGACTCCCAGTACCAGGCACATCGCAGCGGCCTGCGCATTGTTCGTCCATACCTGGGCGGCGAACGACGCCGCGGGATGACTGGAGTAGTACGTCTCGTACTGACCGCCGGGGCGGGTCAGCTCTCGCAGTTCCTCGGGAGCGGCGATGGCCGCCTGGACTTCGGGATGCGTGCCGATCCACCAGCCTATGACCGCTGCGGCGAGCGTCGACAGCAGTGCGACCGGGATCCACCAGCTCCGTGAGCGGTACACAGCTGCCGGGAATCCCACGGTGAAGAAGCGGGCCGCGTCCCGCCAGGACGAGCGGCGGGTGCCGGTCACCACTGCGCGGGCACGGGCCACGAGCCGGGTGAGCCGGCCGATGAGCACCGGGTCGGGGGCACTGGACTGGATCAGTGAGAGATGCGTCGCGGTGCGCTGGTAGAGCATGACGAGTTCGTCGGCCTCGGCGCCCGTCAGACGCCGTCCCCGGCTCAGCAGGTGGTCGAGACGGTCCCACTGGGCGTGGTGGGCGGTCACGAAGACGTCGAGGTCCATGGTCGGATGCAGCTCCAGGCACTGGGTTCCGTACGGTTCGCACTACTGCTCGTACTACTGCGGCGCGCTGCCGGTCAGCTTGGCAGACTGATGGGTCACGGGGTCGGGGAAGGTCATGTCGAAGGGTGGGCGCCGATGAACGCGCTGGTGACGGGTGATGCGGTCGTACTCGGGCTGCGCCCTGCGAGGCTGCCGAGCCGTGCCCTTGCGCTCGTCATCGACACGATGGTGGTGTGGGCCGCCTATCTGCTGATCACTCTCGCGCTGGTGGCCGCGACCTCGGCTCTCGACGAAGCGGCGGTGAAGGCGATAGCGATCGCCTCGTTCGTCCTCGTGCTGGTGGGGGCCCCGATAGCGGTGGAGACCCTGACGCACGGACGGTCGCTCGGCAAGCTGGCCTGCGGCCTGCGGGTGGTCCGGGACGACGGTGGCCCCATCCGGTTCCGGCACGCGCTCGTTCGCGGAGCGGTCGGAGTGGTCGAGATCCTGATGACGTTCGGTGTGATCGCCTGTATCGCTTCGCTGGTCTCCGCCCGCGGCCGGCGCATCGGCGATGTGTTCGCCGGGACGCTCGTGGTGCGGGAGCGGGTGCCCGCCGGGCAGGCCGGCGTCGTACCTCCTCCGCCTCCGTGGCTGGTCGGACGGTTCGGCGGTCTGGATCTCTCCGCGGTGCCCGACGGGCTGTGGCTCGGCGTACGGCAGTACCTCACGCGCATGGGACAGCTGGATCCGGCGGTGAGCGGGACGATGGCCGAAAGACTGGCGGGCGACCTGGCCGAGCGGACGGGGGCACCGGTTCCCCCGGGTGTGCCTCCGGCGGCCTACCTGGCGGCGGTGCTCCACGAACGGCAGTCGCGTGACGCGCGGCGGGCTTTCGGTGACCGCGCCCACGCGGGCGCTGCGGGTGTTCCCGGGAGCATCGGCGCCGGCGGCACGTCCGGACCGGTGGGGGCAGGACACTCTCCGGTCCTCCCCGGCGGAGGGCCGGGGGCCGGGGCGGTCGCAAGCGAGGTTCCCGGCCGGTCCGCAGCCGCGGCTTCCTCGGCGTCAGCTTCTTCTACTTCGCCGTTCGCGGCACCCGGCCTGATGCCGACTGCTCCGAATCCTGGTCCTGGGCTGCCGGGACAGCCTGGTCCGGTTTCCTCCCCTGCCCCGGTCCCTGCCTCGGCTGAGGCGTCGGCGGCCGATCCCGCCCAGCCGTCACGCCGGGTCTCCCCGCCGACGGGATTCGTGCCGCCGGCGTAGACCGCTCGCCGCCGACCTGGACCGCTCGGGCGGGCTCCCCGGATCTCTGCATCCGCTTCCGTCCCCGGCCCCCTCATCCCTGTGCCCGTTGCTCACTGCGACGGGTTCGCTGCGACCGGGTTCACTGCGACGGGCAACCGGTTCCCCCTGCGGCGCGTGCCGGACGTCAGGCCCGTCTGCACTCAGGCCCTGCTGTCCTCAGGCCCTCTTGTACTCAGGCCTTCCGTCCCCCCGTCAGACCCCGTCCTCCCATTGCTCCGCGGACTCCGCCCCCGACGGGAACACGGACGGCGGGCTTTCGAGGTCCTCCAGCTCGATGCCCGGTGCGGAGAGGACGACGTCGCCGGCGATGTGGATGACCTGCTGTTCGCCCGTGTCGAGGGCGTTGACCTGGTATTCGTCCACGACGAGGGGGCCGTTGTCAGTGGGGTGCGCTTCACTTCTCATCAGGGCCCAGGACTGGTCGACGGTGAGGGGGGCGAGGACCGGGTCCGTGAAGGCGACGAGACGTACCCGCGTCGCGGGGGAACCGGGGGTGAGGCGCAGCAGTCGGGCTGTGGCGACGAGGAACGCGGGGGAACGGCCGGTGAAGGCGTGGGCGCGCACATTGCCTTCCGTGGCGTGGATGCCGCCGGGGTCGGTACGGACCCAGGTGACGCCGTCGAGGGCGGCGCCGCGGACCTGCCAGCCGGCGGCGTGGAGTTCGAGGCGAATGGGGCGGCCCAGTTCGTCGAGGGCGAGGTCGACGGAGCCGGCGTGGTCGCCGGAGGGGGTGGTGATGCTGGAGACGTAGCGCCAGCCGGAGGGGCCGGGGGCGCATTGGAAGTGTTCTTCGCCCAGGGGGGTGTGGTCGTGCGGATCGTGGAGTGAGTAGCGGCCTCGGGGCATGGGTTCCGGTCCTTCACGGGGCAGGCCCCCGCCACGGGGGGACGGGGGCCTGGTCCTGGTGCCTGCTCGTCGGTGCCGGCCTCGGCCGGGCCGGTCGCGCCGGGTGCGGCGCGCCGGCGGTCGGCCGTGGGGCCGGCGGGACGGTCAGTAGCGGTAGTGGTCGGGCTTGTAGGGGCCCTCGACCTTTACACCGATGTAGGCGGCCTGCTCGGGGCGGAGGGTCGTCAGCTTCACGCCGAGCGCGTCGAGGTGGAGCCGGGCGACCTTCTCGTCGAGGTGCTTGGGCAGCGTGTACACGTCGGTCGGATACTGCTCGGGCTTGGTGTACAGCTCGATCTGGGCCAGCGTCTGGTCCGCGAAGGAGTTGGACATCACGAACGACGGGTGGCCGGTGGCGTTGCCCAGGTTCAGCAGGCGGCCCTCGGACAGCACGATGATCGTCTTGCCGTCCGGGAAGGTCCAGGTGTGGACCTGCGGCTTGACCTCGTCCTTGACGATGCCGGGGATCCTGGCGAGGCCCGCCATGTCGATCTCGTTGTCGAAGTGGCCGATGTTGCCGACGATCGCCTGGTGCTTCATCTTGGCCATGTCCGAGGCCATGATGATGTCCTTGTTGCCGGTCGTGGTGATGAAGATGTCGGCCTTGTCGATCACCTCGTCGAGCGTGGTGACCTGGTAGCCGTCCATCGCCGCCTGGAGCGCGCAGATCGGGTCGATCTCGGTGACGATGACCCGGGCGCCCTGGCCGCGCAGCGACTCGGCGCAGCCCTTGCCGACGTCGCCGTAGCCGCAGACGACTGCGACCTTGCCGCCGATCAGCACGTCGGTGGCGCGGTTGATGCCGTCGACCAGCGAGTGGCGGCAGCCGTACTTGTTGTCGAACTTCGACTTCGTCACGGCGTCGTTCACGTTGATCGCCGGGAAGAGCAGGGTGCCGTCGCGGTGCATCTCGTAGAGACGGTGCACGCCCGTGGTGGTCTCCTCGGTGACACCGCGGATCTCGGAGGACAGCAGTGTCCACTTCTGCGGGTTCTCGGCGAGGGTGCGGCCGAGAAGGCGCAGGATGTGGCCGTACTCCTCGCTGTCCGCGGTGGACGGGTCCGGGGCCGCGCCGGCCTTCTCGAACTCGACGCCCTTGTGGACGAGGAGGGTGGCGTCACCACCGTCGTCGAGGATCATGTTCGGTCCGCCGGTGGACGCGTCCGGCCACGTCAGGGCCTGCTCGGTGCACCACCAGTACTCCTCGAGCGTCTCGCCCTTCCAGGCGAAGACCGGCACGCCCTGCGGGTTGTCCGGGGTGCCGTCGGGGCCGACGGCGACGGCGGCCGCGGCGTGGTCCTGGGTGGAGAAGATGTTGCAGGAGGCCCAGCGGACCTCGGCGCCGAGGGCGACGAGGGTCTCGATCAGGACGGCGGTCTGCACGGTCATGTGCAGGGAGCCGGTGATACGGGCACCGGCCAGCGGCCGGCGCTCCGCGTGCTCCTTGCGGATCGCCATCAGGCCGGGCATCTCGTGCTCGGCGAGGGTGATCTCCTTGCGGCCGAAGTCGGCGAGCGACAGGTCCGCGACCTTGAAGTCCTGTCGGTTGGCGACAGAGGTCATAGCGAGCTGCTCCTCGTGGGGTTGGTCGAGGTGGTCAGGGCTGGCCGGCTCTGCGGCGGCGGGCGGGCACGTCCGCACATGCGGACGTGCGGACGTGCGGGTGCCCGCCGCTCGCAGCGCAGTCCGTCGGAGGCCCTCTCTCCCTCGGTCGGCCCGTGCGGGCCGCCCGACCGCCATCAGCAGCGACGTCTGGCACTGATGACGAATCTACACCGATCACCTTGAGGCGCCCCAGTAGCTCTGGTGGAGATCGGTGGCAGACAAGGGCCCACGGGAAGGTGAAGCCGAGAGGGAGGGACCCCGCCCGGTCGTGCGGCGGGGTCCGGGTCCGCGCCCCGTACGCCCGCCCCCGGGGATCCCGGGATCCCTCGTCGCCTCTCAGTGGGCGGTGTCGCCGCCGGGGGTGGGGCCGCCCGGGGTGGCCCGGGGGTCCGGGCCTGCGGCGGCCTCGGCCTCGCTGTAGATGTCCGGCTCCAGGTAGATCACGCGGGCGATCGGGACGGCGGTGCGGATGCGCTCCTCGGCGGCGTTGATCGCGGCGGCGACCTGGGCGGCGGAGTCGCCGTGCCGGACAGCGATCTTGGCGGCCACCAGCAGCTCCTCGGGGCCGAGGTGGAGCGTGCGCATGTGGATGACGCCGCTGACGGTCTCGCCGTCGACGGCCGCCCGGCGGATCTTCTCGACCTCTTCGGTTCCCGCGGCCTCACCGAGCAGCAGGGACTTGGTCTCCGCGGCCAGCACCAGTGCGATGAGGATCAGCAGAGCGCCGATGCAGAGGGTGCCGATGCCGTCCCAGACGCCGTTGCCGGTGAGCAGGGCGAGGCCGACACCGAAGAGGGCGAGGACCAGACCGACGAGGGCACCGAGGTCCTCCAGCAGGACGACCGGGAGCTCGGGCGCCTTGGCGTGGCGCACGAACTCCTTCCAGGAGCGCTTGCCCCGCAGGGTGTTGGACTCCTTGATGGCGGTACGGAAGGAGAACGATTCGGCGATGATCGCGAAGGCGAGGACGCCGATCGGCCAGTACCAGTCCTTGACCTCGTGCGGGTGGACGATCTTCTCGTAGCCCTCGTAGAGGGCGAACATGCCACCGACGGAGAACAGCACGATGGAGACGAGGAACGCGTAGATGTAGCGCTCGCGCCCGTATCCGAAGGGGTGCTGCGGGGTGGCCTCGCGCTGGGCCTTCTTTCCGCCGAGGAGGAGCAGTCCCTGGTTCCCCGAGTCGGCCACCGAGTGCACGCTCTCCGCGAGCATCGACGACGAACCGCTGAAGAGGAACGCCACGAACTTCGCCGCCGCGATCGCGAGGTTCGCGGCGAGCGCCGCGACGATCGCCCTGGTTCCGCCTGACGCGCTCATGGATGAAGTCGTTCCCTTCGTCGGTGGCGGCTCCGGTGGTGCCGCCGTTCGGCGGCACATTGTTGCATCAGGCCACAACGGTCGCGCGGAAGACCGTCCCCGCACCGGACAGTTCGGTCTTCTCGCCCGCCGGTACGAACACCGACTGGCCGGGAGCGAGGCCGAGTTGGCCGACGGTGACCGCTCCGGCGGTGCACAGCAGGATCTGGGGGGTGCGGGCGGTGGTGAGGTCGCGCGGTGCGGCGCCGGGTGCCAGGACGTGGCGGGAGAGCCGGAAGTCGTCGACCGGGGTGTCGTAGACCTCCTCGCCCGAGGACGAGGCCTCGGGACGGAGGACGAGCGGCTCCATCGGGTCGAAGCGCGTGACGTGGAGGAGCTCGGGCACGTCGATGTGCTTCGGGGTCAGTCCGCAGCGCAGCACGTTGTCCGACGTGGCCATGATCTCGACCGCGAGACCTCCTATGTAGGCGTGCGGGATTCCGGCGCCGAGGTACATGGCCTCGCCGGGCTGGAGCCGCACGTGGTTGAGCAGCATGGCGGCGATGACGCCCGGGTCGCCCGGGAAGTGGTGGGCGAGCGTCACGTACGGGGCGTAGGGTCCGCCGAGGCGTTCGGCGGCGGCCGTGGTCTCGACGACGGTGGCGGCCATCTCCTCGTGGTCCGCGGAGAGTATGGCGGTGAGGACCTCGCGCAGGGCGGCGTCGGCGGGGTGGGCGTGCAGCAGGTCGACGTACGGCTTGAGGGAGTCGACGTCGAGTGCGGCCAGCAGTTCGGCCGTCTCGTCGGGGTTGCGGAAGCCGCACATGCCGTCGAACGGGGTGAGGGCGCAGACCAGTTCGGGCTTGTGGTTGGGGTCCTTGTAGTTGCGGTGGGGCGCGTCGACCGGGATTCCGCGGCGTTCCTCGTCCTCGTAGCCGGCCTTGGCCTGCTTCAGGTCCGGGTGCACCTGGAGGGAGAGTGGTGAGCCCGCGGCGATCACTTTGAGGAGGAACGGCAGGCGCGGTCCGAACTTCTCCGCTGCCGCGGTGCCGAGTTCGCGGACCGGGTCGGCGGCGATGACGTCGGAGAGCGCGGACTCGCCGCCCGTGCCTCGGTCGACGCCGGAGGGCGCCCCGGGGTGGGTTCCCATCCACATCTCGGCCTGCGGTTCGCCCGTCGGGGCGATGCCCAGCAGCTCCGGGATGGCGGTCGTGGAGCCCCACGCGTAGGGGCGCACGGTGTTGGAGAGGCGGTCCATGATGGCTCTTCCTGGGTCTGCCGCGGAGGCTGCGTGCGTTCACCGCGGGGCGCGGTCCGGGAGTGAGTGGTGCGGTTTCGTGAGCTGGGGCCGGGGCGGGCTGTGCGTGGTGCCTGCCGGGAGACCGGACCGCGCCGCGCCGACCCGGCCCCCGTCTGAGCCCGGGACGGTGTCCCGACGCCGTCCGGGGCCGGTCCCGGGCGGAGCCGGACACCTGCTAAGCCGAGGCCAGCGTCAGATAGACGGCGGCGAAGTCGGTGACGGCGACCAGCTCCGCGAGGGTTTCCAGCTCGCTGCCCTCCTCCGGTTCGAGTTCGCTGACCGCGGTGTCGTGGCTGAGGGCGAGCTCCCGGGCGGCCGGGGCGGCGGAGAGACCTCCGGCCGGGTGGTCGCGCAGGAGGAGCACCCGTGCGTGCAGGGCCTGTGCCTCCTCGACGCGGTCCCGGAAGAAGTCGTCGGGGTCGGCGCCCGCCGCGAGCGCTCCGGCCAGCAGGATGCCGTGCGCGGGAAGCGCTTCCGGGAGTTCCGCGGCGAGGGCGGGACGGCCGGCCAGTTCGGCCAGCACGGCGGCGAACCGGCGGCCGACGGGGGCCGCGCAGACGCCCTCCGTCCAGATCAGCGGCAGGGAGTCGGCGAGCTCGGCGGCGAGGGTCTTCGCGGGGTTGCTGTACGTCGCGGTGGCCGGGCCGCAGCGTTCCGCGGTGCGGTCCAGCCGGTCGGCCACCTTCTCCAGGACGTCCGGCGGGGCCGCGAGCAGCCCCACCCGGTCGAGCAGCGCGAGGAGCGGGGTGAAGAGCGCCCAGAGGGCGTTGGGGCTGGCCGCGGGCGTGCCCTCGTACAGCTCGTGCGGGGCGGTGGCCATCGGTACGACCAGGCCGTGCCCGCCGCTCACCGCTTCGCTCAGCGGGGAGCGCTGCGGGGCGACTGCGACGACCGTGCAGCCCCGTCGGTACGCCTGTTCGGCGAGGAGGGCGAGGCCGGGCTCGGTGCCGTCGGTCGTCACGATCAGCAGGAGGTCGACGCTGCCCGCCCAGCCGGGGAGGGTCCAGCGCAGGGCTCCCGCTGCGGCCGCGACCCCGCTCGGGTTGAGCCGGGTCACCGGGCAGGCGGCGCCTGCGAGTGCGCCGAGCAGATCGGCGACCCCGCCGGCGGCGGTGCCGGGTCCCGCGATGAGGACGGCGCGGGGGCGGCCGTCCGGGCGGAGGTCCGCGATGCCGGCCTCGGCGGCGTGCCGGGCGGCGGTGCGGACCCGGGCACCGGCTTCGGCGGCGCCGCGCAGGAGTTGCCGGCGGTCGGCGCGTGCCAGGGCTTCCGGGGCGTCGAGCAACGACTCGTCCAGCATGGGGCGGCCTCCGATCGCGGGTGCGGGTCCGTACGGCGTCTGCGTGCTCCGCTACGCCGGGCGGCGGGCCTCGTCGACGAGGAGGACGGGGATGCCGTCCCGGACGGGGTAGGCCAGGCCGCAGTCCTCGCCGGTGCAGATCAGCTCGGGGGTCTCGGCCGCGGAGCGGTCGTCGAGCGGGGCATGGCAGGCCGGGCAGGCGAGGATCTCCAGGAGTCCGGCTTCGAGCGGCATGGTCGAGTCCCTTCGGGCGCCGCGTCCAAGATGTCCGCGGCCAGGTGGTCTGGGCCACGTCAGCGTACCGCTGGGGCCAGTGGGTGGCGTGTCGGGTGGCTTATCCCGCCGTCGTGGCTTCGGCGTGCCGACGCGTGTCGCCGGACGGCGGGCGGGGCGTGGCGGGTAGGCCGAACGGGTGTGGTGCACCCGTCCGGCGTACGCGGGCCGGCCGTGATCCGCAACCGTGCACAACCTTGATCCGCAGTGGTGATCCGCGGGGTGCGCGCAGATCCCCGAGCGGACCCCGAGACGAACCCCCGAGCGGACCCCGGTACGAACCCCCGGCGGATCACCGGGGTCAGCCGCGGATGAGGGCGAGCGCCTCGTCGCGGATCTTGGCCATGGTCGCCTCGTCGCGGGCCTCCGCATTGAGGCGGAGGAGAGGCTCGGTGTTGGAGGGGCGGACGTTGAACCACCAGTCGTCGGTGGTGACGGTCAGCCCGTCGAGCTCGTCGATGGTGACGCCGTCGCGTCCTGCGAAGGCCTGGCGGACGGCGTCGAGGCGGGCACTCTGGTCGTCCACCGTGGAGTTGATCTCGCCGGAGGACGCGTACCGGTCGTACTGGGCGACGAGCTGGGACAGCGGCCCGTCCTGGCCGCCGAGGGCGGCGAGGACGTGGAGCGCGGCGAGCATGCCGGTGTCGGCGTTCCAGAAGTCGCGGAAGTAGTAGTGCGCGGAGTGCTCACCGCCGAAGATCGCGCCGGTGCGGGCCATCTCCTCCTTGATGAAGGAGTGGCCGACGCGGGTACGGACGGGCGTGCCGCCGTTCTCGCGGACGACCTCGGGCACGGACCACGAGGTGATGAGGTTGTGGATGACCGTGCCGCCGGAGTGCTTGGCGAGTTCCCGTGCGGCGACGAGGGCCGTGATGGCGGACGGCGGGACGCCTTCGCCGCGCTCGTCGACGACGAAGCAGCGGTCGGCGTCGCCGTCGAAGGCGAGGCCGATGTCGGCGCCGGTCCCACGGACCTTGGCCTGGAGGTCGACGATGTTCCTCGGGTCGAGGGGGTTGGCCTCGTGGTTGGGGAAGGTGCCGTCGAGTTCGAAGTACATCGGTACGAGGTCGATGGGCAGGCCCTCGAACACGGTGGGCACGGTGTGGCCGCCCATCCCGTTGCCGGCGTCGACGACGACCTTGAGGGGGCGGATGTCCGTGAGGTCCACGAGGCTGCGCAGGTGGGCGGCGTACTCGACCAGGACGTCTCGTTCGCCGATGGTCCCGGAGCGCTCGGCGGCGGCGGGTGCGCCGGAGTCCAGCCAGCGCTCGACCAGGGCGCGGATCTCGGAGAGGCCGGTGTCCTGGCCCACGGGGGCGGCGCCCGCACGGCACATCTTGATGCCGTTGTACTGGGCGGGGTTGTGCGAGGCGGTGAACATCGCACCGGGCAGACCCATGCTGCCCGAGGCGAAGTACAGCTGGTCGGTGGAGCAGAGCCCGATCAGGGTGACGTCCGCGCCCTGTGCCGCGGCACCTCGGGCGAAGGCGTTGGACAGGCCCGGCGAGGAGGGTCGCATGTCATGGCCGACCACGATCGCGCCGGCACCGGTCACCTGGACGAACGCGGCGCCGAACAGCTCCGCGAGGCTCTCGTCCCACTGGTCCGGCACCACCCCGCGCACGTCGTACGCCTTCACGATCTGCGACAGATCGGCAGCAGCCACGGCCAAACCCTCCCTGGAGTCCTCTTAGGTCTCCTCACAAACTACTCGGGAGAGCGCAGAACTCGCAGATGACCTCGGCGGGCGACCTCACGCGGATCGGCCGTACGGGCGTTGTTGCCGCCACCGGCCTCCGCGGCGCGGTCGTGCGGCCGGGCCGCTTCGCGTACGGCGTTGGCAAGCGCTTCCAGGTCGTCACCGCTGGGGCGGGTCGGGCCGGAGCCGTCGGAGAGGCGGACGACCTCCCAGCCGCGCGGTGCGGTGAGCCGCTCGCTGTGCTCGGCGCACAGGTCATAGCAGTGCGGCTCGGCGTAGGTGGCGAGCGGTCCGAGGACCGCGGTCGAGTCCGCATAGACGTACGTCAGGGTCGCGACGGCGGGACGTCCGCATGCGGTGCGCGAACAGCGACGTACAAGGCTCACGACGTTGGACGGTACCGCACTCTTGACCGGGCCGCGACGACTCTCCACCACGTCACTCCCCCGTGTCGCACTGTGACCTCCGCCACGAGCCCATCCTGAAGGACCTTTCTGACCTGCGGGTAAGGCGCCGGTGAACGGGGCGGGGCAGGTGTCGACCCGGTCAGCTCGCGGGTTTCTTTCCGTCATCCGCCATGAAATCCGCGGTCACGGATGGGCCGGTAATCGAGCCCAAGAGTGTCCGAAATGCTCACCCTGCGACATCGCAGCAACAGGACCGGAGGAGGGCTACCCTGCGTGAGTGATGGACAGTCCGGTACCGCCCCTACCCGCAGAGCCGCGGCCGCGGCGCAGAGACCGCCACGGACGCGGGATGCGGGGCCCCGTCGCCCCGCCCCAGGTCCCCCTCTCGGCCAGCAGGGCCGAGTCCTTCCGCGATCTCGTGCAGGACTCCGTGGAGCGGCTGGAGCGCCGCTGGCCGCAACTCGCCGACGTCGACTTCCTGGTGCTGGACGTGCCGCGGATGGGTGACGGGAGCGGCGGCCCGGATGCGTGGGTCGACGAGCCGGTACCGCTGGGCCGGGCGGTGAGCGCGGAGAAGGACCGGCCGGCCCGGATCTTCGTCTACCGGCGGCCCGTCGAGATCCGGACGAAGAACCGCGAGGAGCGGGCCCTGCTCGTCCACGAGGTCGTCGTGGAACAGGTCGCGGAACTGCTCGGCCTGGCGCCCGAGTCCGTCGATCCCCGGTACGGACAGGACTGAGCGGGTACGGACCGGACCTCGCCCATCCGGTGCGCCCGGCCCGGTCCTGACGTCGGCTTCGAGCCCGGCTTCGAGCCGCCGCCGGCACGGGCTGCGACCACCCTCCCGGCGGGACGTCCCGCGCGTGGACGTCCGCCGCCCTGTCAGTCGTCGAGCACGGACAGGTCCTGGACGGCCTTCGGGACCGCGACCGTGCCCCGGTCGTCCGGCATCGTCTGGATCGTGAACATCGGGACGCCGTCCTCGGGGATCTCCAGCACGCGTGCCGCGTGGACCGGTCCGCCCGACTCGGTGGCGACGGTCAGCGCGTACGAACCCTTGAGACCTGCGGGAACCGGCGGCTGAACCGCCAGCGTCGTGCCGGCCTTGACCGTGTAGGTCTTGACGGTCGGCTCGCCGCCCTCGGTGCCCGCCGAGGCGGTGACCTTCACCTTCGCCGCTTCCGCCGCGTACAGGGCGAGCGTGGAGCCCTTGGCACGGTTGTCGGCGGCCGTCGCGCGGGAGCCGACCGGGCCGGTGGCCGGGATGTAGGCGATCTCCTGTTTGTCGCCCTTGCCGCGTACCACGCGCAGCGCCGCGACGACCGGTGTGGGCCGCTGGTTCCCGGAAGGCTTGAGGACGAGCGAACCGGCCTCGCCCTTGGTGAGGTCCTTGAGGTCGGCGACCGCCGTCATGCCCGCCTTGACGTGCAGGGATTCGTTACCGGCGGGCGTGATGGTGCCGGTCGGGCCGGCCAGTCCGATCCTGAGGTCGGCGTCGTCCTGTCCGGGGACGTGGGCGATGAGGCGCACCGAGGTGGCGTCGGCCGGGATGCCCGGCAGGACGAGCGTCCCGGCGGGATCGGCGGACGCGGTCAGCCAGTCGCTGCCCGTCTTGGCGTCGGCGACCTGGACGACCGCGCCGACCCGCCCGTTGCGGGTGGTGACGTGTGCGGTGAGGTCGGGGACGGCTTCGGAGGTGAGGGTGCTGAGCAGGACGGGAACGCTCGACCGGGCCGGGACCGTGATCTCCTCGCCGGCCTCCGTCTTCACCTTGCCCTGGGGGCCGTAGAGCTCGATGTCGGCCACGGCGGCGGTGTCATCGGGGTTGGTGAGGTGGACGTAGTCCTGCCGTTCGGCTGCGGTGCCCACGCCGGGGAACCAGAAGTCGGTGTCGGGGACGGTGCATCCGAGGCCGAGCAGACCGCGGGAGCCGCCGACGGTGAGCGACGTGGTCTGCTGGACCGTCCAGCCGGGGGCGAGCGGGCCGTCGGCGGATCCGACGAGAGCGGGGGCGGTGCTGCCGGATGCCTCGGCTGCGGCCGGCTTTCCGGGTTCCTTGAGGGTCAGCACGGGTTTCGCCTCGGCCGGGGGCTTTGCGCCCGCCGCACCTGTCCTGCCGCCCTGCCCGTCCTTCTCCGCGTCCGCCTTGCCGGAGTCCTTCGAGCCGTCGTCCTTCCCGTCCTTGTCGTCCTTCCCGGTGTCGTCGTCCTTGGTCGTGAGGGCGGCGGACGGCACGAGTTCGGCGGTTCCGGCCCCCTTGCCGCGGGCTCCGGCGGGGGTGAACGAGGTGTATGTGGTCTCGGCGACCTCGGAGCTGCTCGGCGCGGGGCACAGCAGGCTCGACCGCTCGACGGGCAGCAGCGCCGCCGCCCTGGCTCCGGCCGGCTTCCCGCCGTCGGGCGTGACGATCGCGGCGAGGCCCGTGACGGCGGCGAGCGCGCCGACGGCCGCGACCAGGGAGAGTGCGGTGCGGTTCATCGGTTGCTCCCGTCGGGGCGCTGCCCGCTCTCGTGGCCGTCGGAGCGGCCGTCCGTGGCGGGCTGCTGTCCGTACCCGTAGGGGTCGTAGGCGTCGTAGGCGGTGCCCTGCCCGTAGGGGGCCTGCGCGTGGTCGCCCTGCTGGTACTGGGTCTGTCCGTACCCGGATTGCTCGTATCCGGACTGTTCGTACCCGGGCTGCTCGTATCCGGGCTGCTCGTATCCCGGCTGCTGGTAGCCGCCCTGTGGGTACTGCTCGTGCGTGAACTGCGCGGTCCGGTACGGATCGTCCTGCTGGTGGACGGCCGTCCCGTACGGGTCGGCCGACTGGTACGAGCCATCGCCGTGGTGCGCGTACTGGTCGCCCCCGTAGGTGCCGGCATACGGGTCGCCGGTATGCGCCCCACCTGCGTACGTCCCCTGATAGGGGTCCTGGTGGGCGGTGTGGACGGTGTCCTGGGACGGGTGTTCGCCGATGTCGTCCCATGCGGCGTGGGACGGCTGCTGCGGTACGTACGGGGTGCCGGTCCCCCGGTCGGCCGTCACGTCGGCGGCCGCTCCGGTCTCCTCGGCGGGGTCCGCGCTCTGATCGGCCTCGGCTGCCGCGCGGAGTCGGCGCGCCCTGCGGCCCTCGCCGTCGGCGGGCTGGGCGGGGACGGCCACGGTTTCGGGTGTGTCGTCCGGCAGGTCGTCGTCGATCTGCCGGCGGCGGCCCGGGAGGGCCAGCACGAGGAGGACGACGACGAGGGCGACCTGTGTCCACACCCGGGCACGATGGGTGAACGGCGCCTCGTAGACGACGTCGAGCCGGCCTCCGGCGGCGGGCAGTTCGAAGCCCTGGGCCCAGCCGTCGACGGTGATCCTCTTCAGCTGCCTGCCGTCGAGGGTGGCCGTCCAGCCGGGGGCGGCCCTGTCGGCGATGCGCAGGACCCGGCCGCCGTCGCCCGAGGGGATCTTCGTGTGGATCTCGACGGGGTCGGCGGCGACCGCCTTGGGCTCGGCAGCACCGCCACCGGCCCCGGCGGGCACGATGGTGGCGCGGGCGACGGGCTGGTCGACGCTCCACAGGGCGCTGCCGTCGAGCTGGCTGAGCCGGATGAGGCCGGGCGTGGCGTCGAGGACGCGGCTGGTCTGGCGGGGTGCGTCGTCCCGCACCAGGACGTAGCGGATCGCGAAGCCGCTGAGCTGGCGCGACTGGTCGGCGCCCGATCCGGCGACGAGGCGGGCCACGACCTTCTCGAGCTGCGGGTCCGCGCCGCCGGCCTCCGCGAGTTCGGCGTCGCCGAGCCGGGCACCGGAGCCGCGGACGAGCATGTAGGAGATCTCGGCGGGCGAGCTGCCGCCGAGGACCAGGGTGCGGGCCTGGTCGCTGCTGCTGCTCTCCTCGGCGACGAACGCGGGCACCTGCACCGGGTCACGGCGCTCCAGGGGGCCCGCGGCGCCGCCGACCGTCCAGCCGACGACGGCGATCAGCGGGCCGACGGCGGCGGCGAGCGCCACAAGCACGGCGACGGGCTGGCGCCAGCCGAAACCGTGTGCCGCCACGCGTGCGTGGGCGCCGTCCGCGCCGAGCACGGCGGCGGCGAGCAGGGCGAGGCCGTAGACGAGGGTGGTGGGACCGGCCCAGCCGCCGTCGGTGCCGTTGGTGACCACGGCGAGGACCAGGGCGGTGACGGCGGTGGCCCACGCGGTGCGGATCGCGAGCTGCCGCTCGGCACGGAGCAGTGCGGCGAGGGCGGCGAGCACCAGGCCGATGAGCAGCAGGCCGCCGGTGGTCCTGGGGCCGCCGGGGCTGATGCCCAGCAGGTCGAGTGCGGACGCCGGGCCGGTCGCGTAGGCCAGTCCGGCCTCGTGGAACAGGCGGGCGGGGTCGCGGAGCAGGCTCAGCGACCAGGGGGCGAGGACCAGGACGGGGGTGCCGACGGTGACGAGGAACCGGGGTGCGTACGCGGTGATGTCGTCGCGCCGGACGGCCAGGAGCGCGATGCCGAGGAGGACGGCGAGCGGCCATACGACGGGGGTGAAGGCCATCGCGGCGGTCAGCAGGAAGGTGTAGGCCCAGGTGGCCCGCCAGCTCCCGCGGGCGCCGTGCTGGAAGCCGGCGGCGGCGACCGCGGCGCGGGCGATGAGCGGGAGCAGGACGGCGAGGACGGCCGTGCCGAGCCGGCCGGTGGCGAGGGCGCCGGTGGCGGCGGGCAGGAACGCGTAGGCGACGGCCGCCCAGGCGCGCAGCAGCCGGGATTCGACGAGGGGCCGGGAGGCGAAGTACGCGGTGAGTCCGGCGAGCGGCACCGAGCAGACGAGCAGCACGGTGACGGCGAAGCCGGTGGAGCCGAGGAAGAGCGCGGAGAGCGCGGCGAGGACGGCGAGGTAGGGCGGTGCGCTCTGGGTGCCGCCGGTACCGACGGGGTGCCAGCCGTCGGCGTACCGTCCCCAGAGGCCGGACACGTCGTCGGGTACGGGCAGCAGCGCGCCGCCGGAGAGGGAGCCGGCGCCGAGGAGTCCCCGGCAGGCGACGAGGGAGACGAGGAGGAGCAGCGCGAAGAGGACGGGGGCGGGCCGGCGGGCGATCCGCTTGAGCCTGGCGAACTGTTCGATCTCCAGGAAGTCGGCGTCCTCGTCGCCGGGACCGGATTCCACCGCGCCGTGGCGTGAGCCACCGGAGTCGGCGGTGGCGCCTCCGATGCCGGAGACGAGCTGTTCGACGGTGGCGCGGACGGTGGCCCCGGGCGGCGGGAAGAGGTGGCGCAGCTCGCCGGGCGGGACGGCGGCTCTGCCGCGTGCGCGGCGGGCGGCGAGGATGCGTTCGGGCCGGAGCAGGGTGCCGAGGAGTCCGGTGATCTCGTCGACGGCCTGACCCGGGGCCTTGCCGACGAGGTAGGCGAGGGTGCGCAGGACCGTCCCGAGGACGAGCCGGAGCAGGACGAACGGGAGAGCGGCGCCGCGCGCGTTGGCGAGGAGGGTGAAGACGGCCCCGGCCTTGTCGACACGGTGCGGGCTGGCACCGCGCCGCGCGAAGCGGGTCGATGAGGGGTGGCGGTCGGGCGACGGGCGGGCGGACCGTCCGGCGCAGTCGACGGTGCGGCGTTCGCGGGCGGCGGCCTCGGCGTGCCGGAGCACGGCGTCGGGGGCGACGAGGACGCGGTGTCCGGCGGCGTGGGCGCGCCAGCACAGGTCGACGTCGTCGCGCATCAGGGGCAGGCGGCGGTCGAAGCCGCCGAGTTCCTCCCACACGTCGCGGCGGACGAGCATGCCCGCGGAGGACACGGAGAGCACGGTGCGGACCTGGTCGTGCTGTCCCTGGTCCTGTTCGCGGCGGTCGAGTCCGGTCCAGCGGCGGCCGCTGTTGGCGATGGTGACGCCGACTTCGAGGAGCTGCTTGCGGTCGTACCAGCCGCGGAGCTTGGGGCCGACGACGGCGGCGTGGGGGTCGCTGTCGGCGACGCGCAGCAGTTCGGCGAGGGCGCCGGGGTCGGGGGCGCTGTCGTCGTGGAGCAGCCACAGCCACTGGACGGGTTCGCCGTGCGGCAGTTCGGGCAGGTCGTAGGCGTCGTCGTGCCAGGTCCGGTTCACCGGGTCCCAGCCGCTGGGCCGCTTGAGGTACGGCAGGTCGTCGGGCGTGAGCGGGGGGGCGTTGCGGACGGCCTCTTCGACGGCGGCGCCGAAACCGGTGCGGCGCGCCAGGTGGAGGACGCGGTCGTCGCCGAGTGCCCGGGAGACGAGGCTGGCGGAGTCGTCGGCGCTGCCGGTGTCGGCGGCGACGGCGTACTGGACGGGGCGTTCCTGGCCGAGGAGCCCGGTGAGCACGTCGGGCAGCCAGCGGGCGCCGTCGTGCGAGACGAGGACGGCGGTGACGACGTGCCGGGGGAACTCGGGTGTCGAGGATCCCGAGTGCGGGGCTGTCGCTGTGTGCACGGACATGGGGGTACGGGCCCTCCGGCCGGGCTCCCGGGTCGCCCCCCGGAAGGCTGCTGTACTGACTTTTGTGCTGGTGTGGCTGCTGTGCTGTGTCGCTGCTGTGCTTCGTGTCGCCGCCAGGGCCGCGACGGGTGTCGCGGCCCGGTGCACCGGCTGCGACGCCGTGCCTCGACAGCGCCCCACACTAACGGCTGACAACACAGCGGTCCGCCGCCTGTGGACAGCTCACAGGCGGCGGACCGTTCGTGTGGTGCGGAGTTCCGGGTGCTTTCGAGGGCCGACCGGGGCTGGTCAGACGGCGGCCTTTTTCAGGCGGCGGCGTTCACGTTCGGACAGGCCGCCCCAGATGCCGAACCGTTCGTCGTTGGCAAGGGCGTATTCGAGACATTCGGAGCGGACTTCACAGGCGAGGCAGACCTTCTTGGCCTCACGAGTGGAACCGCCCTTTTCGGGGAAGAAGGACTCGGGATCGGTCTGGGCGCACAATGCGCGCTCCTGCCAGCCGAGTTCCTCGTCCGCGTCCTCGACCAGCAGTTGCTGGAACAGCTCGGTCATGTGCGCCCCTCGTCTGTCTTCTTGCGTCCCCGTGGTGCCGCCGATCGTCGACCCGGCAGAACGACACGAGTGAAATTACAAGTTCGGTGCTCCGGGCCAGTCAAGCCGAGATCTGCTATTGGGCCCGGTATTCACTCTGCGGAACCAAGGCTAGGTGGAAAGTGTTCAAATCGGCAAAAAACATGACACCACCGCCGGCCGTCCACACCCCCTCCCTTGACAGGGGGGACGCAACCGGTGCCGATCCTGTTGCACCCACCCCCTCGAAGCGACTCGGATCACATTCCGGCCACAACGCAGCAACCACGTTTGGGGGCGCGGTTGTTGCGCCACATCTCCCCGGGCGTGAATACACAAACCTTCCTCTGAGCACATTAACCGGATGAGGTGAAACAATGCCGCCAAATCGGGCAATGGGTTGACAGCGGGCACCCGGAACCGGTCTCCTTGGACCCATGTCAGCCACCGCCGTGACCACCGCGCCCCACACCCGTGGGTTCCGTCGTGCTGTCCAGGCGTGTTGTCGCTGTTGCTGTTCCAGCTGTTGATGCCGTAGCGCTCCAGCTTCTCTTCTGCGAAACGACCCGCATCCCCTGCGACGCCCCAGCACTCCGTCCTGCCGAGGAACCACCGCACCCATGAACAGCGACAGCGACCTCCAGATCGCCGGCGACATCCTCGAGGTCCAGCACCTCCTCCAGCCCCCGCGGGAGCATCCCGCCACCGTCGCCGACTTCGTCGGCCTCGCCCGCTCCATCGCCGCCGACCGCACCCAGTGGGCCCACCTGGTCCGGTACGACGCCACGACCCGCTGGTACCACCGGCTGCGCACCGGGCCCGGCTACGAGGTCTGGCTGCTCTCCTGGGTGCCCGGCCAGGGCAGCGGACTGCACGACCACGGCCGCTCCTCGGGCGTACTCACCGTGCTGGAAGGTACGTTGACCGAGCGCGGAGAGCGGGGGGCACGCTCCCTGGTCGCCGGAGCGCAGCGGGTCTTCGCACCCGGCTATGTGCACGAGGTGGTCAACGACACCCTCGAACCGGCCGTCAGCCTGCACGTCTACTACCCGGGCCTGACGGAGATGCCGATGCACGTCCGCTGCTCCGCCCCGGCCGCCGCCGAGGTCCCCGTCGCGTGACACCGCGCCCCCGCGGCCTGACAGACTGAACCGCATGCGCATTGTGGTTCTGGCCGGAGGTATCGGGGGCGCCCGTTTCCTGCGCGGCCTCAAGCAGGCCGTGGGCGACTCCGAGGACACCGTCGTCACGGTCATCGGCAACACCGGTGACGACATCCATCTGTTCGGGCTGAAGGTCTGCCCCGACCTCGACACGGTGATGTACACCCTCGGCGGCGGCATCGACGAGGAGCAGGGCTGGGGGCGCGCCGACGAGTCGTTCCGGGTCAAGGAGGAACTCGCCGCGTACGGCGTCGGACCGGAGTGGTTCGGACTCGGCGACCGCGACTTCGCCACCCATATCGTCCGCACGCAGATGCTCGGCGCCGGCTATCCGCTCAGCGCGGTCACCGAGGCACTGTGCGACCGCTGGCAGCCCGGCGTCCGGCTGATCCCCATGACCGACGACCGCGTCGAGACGCACGTCGCGATCGAGGTGGACGGCGAGCGGAAGGCCGTGCACTTCCAGGAGTACTGGGTGAGGCTGCGCGCCTCCGTGGACGCGAAGGCCGTCGTGCCCGTCGGCGCCGACCAGGCCAAGCCGGCCCCCGGTGTGCTGGAGGCCATCGCCTCCGCCGACGTCGTGCTCTTCCCGCCGTCGAACCCGGTGGTCAGCATCGGCACCATCCTCGCCGTCCCCGGCATCCGCGAGGCCATCGCCGAGGCCGGCGTGCCGGTCATCGGGCTCTCCCCCATCGTCGGCGACGCGCCGGTGCGCGGCATGGCCGACAAGGTGCTCGCCGCGGTCGGCGTGGAGTCGACGGCCGCGGCGGTCGCCGAGCACTACGGCTCGGGACTGCTCGACGGCTGGCTCGTCGACACCGTCGACGCCGGTTCCGTGGAGCGGGTCGAGGCCGCCGGCATCCGCTGCAAGGCCGTGCCCCTGATGATGACCGACGTGGACGCCACGGCGGAGATGGCGCGTGCGGCGCTGGCGCTCGCCGAGGAGGTACGGGCGTGAGCACCCCGCCGTCGTACCGGGTGTGGGCGCTCCCCGGGCTGCCCGAGGTGCAGCCCGGCGACGACATCGCCAAGCTGATCGCCTCGACCGAACCGGGTCTCGTGGACGGTGACGTCCTGGTCGTCACCTCGAAGATCGTCAGCAAGGCCGAGGGGCGGATCGTCGCCGCGGACTCGCGCGACGCCGCGATCGACGCGGAGACCGTACGGGTCGTGGCCCGCCGCGGCACCCTCCGCATCGTCCAGAACCGGCAGGGCCTCATCATGGCCGCGGCCGGCGTGGACGCCTCCAACACACCTCCCGGCACCGTGCTGTTGCTGCCCGAGGACCCCGACGCGTCGGCGCGCCGAATCCGCGAAGGGCTGCGCGACACCCTGGGCGTCCGCGTGGGCGTCGTCGTCACCGACACCTCCGGCCGGCCCTGGCGCGCCGGGCTCACCGACGTCGCGATCGGCGCCGCGGGGGTGCGGGTCCTCGACGACCTGCGCGGCGGCGTCGACTCGTACGGCAATCCGCTCGTCGCGACCGTCGTCGCCACCGCCGACGAACTGGCCGCAGCCGGCGATCTGGTGAAGGGCAAGGCGGCCGGACTGCCCGTGGCCGTCGTCCGCGGACTGCCACACGTCGTCGCCGACGATGCGGACGGCACGGATGACGACACGGAAGGCGCGGAAGGTGCCCGTGCGCTGGTGCGCGACGCCGCCAACGACATGTTCCGCCTGGGCACGTCCGAGGCCGTCCGCCAGGCGATGACCCAGCGCCGCACCGTCCGCGCGTTCACCGACGACCCCGTCGACCCCGGCGCGGTCCGCCGGGCGGTCGCCGCCGCCCTGACGGCCCCCGCCCCGCACCACACCACCCCCTGGCGCTTCGTCCTCCTGGAGTCGGGGGAGTCCCGCGTACGCCTCCTGGACGCGATGCGCGACGCCTGGATCGCCGACCTGCGCGGCGACGGGCGGACGGAGCAGCAGATCGCGAAGCGCGTGAAGCGGGGCGACGTCCTGCGCAACGCGCCCTGTCTGGCGGTGCCGTGCCTGGTCATGGACGGCTCCCACGACTACCCCGACCCGCGCCGCAGCGCCGCGGAGCGCGAGATGTTCGTCGTCGCGGCGGGTGCGGGCGTCCAGAACTTCCTCGTCGCGCTGGCCGGCGAACGGCTCGGCTCCGCCTGGGTGTCGTCGACGATGTTCTGCCGCGACGTGGTGCGGGAGGCGCTGGACCTCCCGGCGAACTGGGACCCGATGGGCGCGGTCGCGATCGGCCGCCCGGCGGAGGCTCCCAAGGATCGCCCGGCACGGGATGCGGACGGGTTCATCGCGGTGCGGTGAACCCGTCGGGGTGCGCCTCGGGGCGAGGTGCGCCACGGGGCGGGGCCCGGGACGCCGGACGCGGACCGTCAGGCCGGCCGCTCCGTCACAACTGCGCGATGTCCCATTTCGGCATCTTCGGCACACGGCGCTTCGGCGCATGGCCGCTCAGCAGGATGAGCCGGGCGGCCCGGTGGCGCTGTCCCTCGTAGGGGGCGAGGAGTTCGAGCATCTCGGCGTCGTCGGCGTCGCGGTTGCCGGCAAGGGCGTGGCCGATGATGCCGGGGAGATGGAGGTCTCCCGTGGTCACGGCGTCGGGATGGCCGTTGGAGCGCTGGAGGGTCTCGGCGGCGGTCCAGGGGCCGATGCCGGGCACGAGCCGGAGGCGGGCGGTGGCCTCGGGGAGTTCCATGCCGGCCGCCTCCTCGATGCGGCGCGCGACGCGGACGGCACGGAGGATCGTCGAGGAGCGTTTGCCGTCGACGCCCGCGCGGTGCCACTCCCAGGAGGGGATGAGGGCCCAACCGCGGGGGTCGGGCATGACTGCCATACGGTCCGGGGCCGGACCGGGTGCCGGCTCGCCGAACGCGCGGACGAGGAGCCGCCAGGCCCGGTACGCCTCGTCGGTCGTCACCTTCTGTTCGAGGATCGACGGGATCAGGGATTCCATGACGAGACCGGTGCGGACCAGGCGCAGACCGGGGCGGCGGCGCAACGACTCGTGGACGAGGCGGTGGCGGGGGACGAAGGCCTCGGGTTCGTCGAGCGCGCCGAGCAGTTCGGGCAGCCGGTCGAGCAGCCACTCCGCACCGGACCCCCAGGCCGAGGCCTCGACGTCGCCGGTACGCGCCGTCACCCGGAGGGTCGCCGGGCCCTCGGGCGTGCGGGTGGCGCGCCAGAAGGAACCGTCGGGTGTGACGGAGAACGTGGGATCGGCCGGACCGCGGCGCAGCGGCCCGAGGACCAGGCCGAGGTCGAGGGGGCCCGGCGGGGTCCAGCGGCGGGTACGGGCGGTGGCGGCCGGGGCCGTCTGGCGCGGTATGCCCGCGGGTACGGGGACGTGACCACCGCGCGCGGTGGTACTGGTGATCCGGTTCGCACCGGGCGCGAATCGTCCTGCCACGCGTCTGAGACTACGGGGTCACCGCCCGGTGGGGCAGGTGCCGCAGGCGCTCGACGCCGGGGCCGTGTGACATGTGCCGGGGAGAGGTATGCGGCGTCGGCCTGCCGTCGGCGGCCGGGCCCTCTGCGGCAGAGGCAGGGCCTGGCGCTGCCGCCCACCCTGAGCGTCCGCGCCGACCGGTCCGGGCCGGCGGACATCGCCGCGAGCCGTACCGGGCGACTCCGCCCGAGAAGGCGCGCGGTTCATAGCAGGGCCAGCCCCACGGGGCCGGGCAGGCACCGGGGTGGAACACGATGCATTCACCCGCGACACCGGAATCCAGGCCCGGCTGCCGCCCCTCGGACGGGCGACGCTCCCGCCGGTCCGGTCCGCGGCGGGTTCGCCGGGCCACTGGTCCGACGGGAAGCGCGCTACTGGTCCGACGAGAAGCGGATCGCGCCGTCCGGGAGGAGCGCCCCACACCACACACGGACGCCTTCGAGTAGTTCGTTGTCCGCGCCGACCTGGGCGCCGTCGCCGATCACCGCGCCCGAGAGGACCGTGCGCGCCCCGATACGGGCTCCGGCGCCGATCAGGGAGTCGGAGACGACGGCTCCGGGTTCGACGACGGCTCCGTCCAGGACGGTGCTGCCCTCGACACGGGCGCCCTCGCCGATCACCGCACGGTCGCCGACGACGGTGCCGCCGGTGAGTTTGGCGTCGTCGGCGACACGGGCGGTCGGCAGGACGAGCCGGTCGCCGCAGCGGCCGGGGACGGCCGGGGAGGGCGCGCGGCCGAGCACCAGGTCGGCGGAGCCGCGGACGAAGGCCTGCGGGGTGCCGAGGTCGAGCCAGTACGTCGAGTCGACCATGCCCTGGAGGTGCGCTCCGGCGGCGAGCAGGTCGGGGAAGGTCTCCCGTTCGACGGAGACCGGCCGGCCGGCCGGGATGCCGTCGATCACGGAGCGGCGGAAGACGTACGCGCCGGCGTTGATCTGGTCGGTGACGATCTCCTCGGGCGTCTGCGGCTTCTCCAGGAAGGCGGTGACGCGGCCGGTGGCGTCGGTCGGGACGAGTCCGAAGGCACGCGGGTCCTCGACCCGGGTGAGGTGCAGCGAGATGTCCGCGCCGCTCCTCTCGTGGGTGTCCACGAGGGCGTTGATGTCCAGGCCGGTCAGGATGTCGCCGTTGAAGACGAGGACGGGGTCGTCGGGGCCGGAGTGCAGCCGGGAGGCGACGTTGCGGATGGCGCCGCCGGTGCCGAGCGGCTCGGTCTCGGTGACGTATTCGATGTGCAGGCCCATGGAGGAGCCGTCGCCGAAGTACGGCTCGAAGACCTCCGCGAGGTAGGAGGTGGCGAGCACGATGTGCTCGACGCCGGCCGCCCGTGCCCGAGCCAACTGGTGGGTGAGGAACGGCACGCCTGCCGCCGGGACCATCGGCTTCGGCGTGTTCACGGTGAGCGGCCGCAGCCGTGTGCCCTTGCCGCCGACCAGGAGGATCGCTTCGGGCGAATGAGGCGCGTGAGTCAACTCTGTGTCTCTGCTTCCTGCTGGGCGGGCATGATGGGCGGCCAGTTTATGCAGACTGTCCCGGAGAGTCCGGTCAACGGCCCTGCAACCGCGCGGAGGCGGACCTGGTCGTCACGAGTTTGTCGTAGAGCTGCTCCCCGGGGCATTCGGTGGCGTATGCGTCGCGGTGCCCGGAGATGACGTTGAACTTCACGCTCGTGCCTTCCGGGAACTTGCCGCCGCCTGACGTCAGGGACGTCCTGCCCTCCGGATCGCCTCCGTGCAGGCCGAGCTTCCATGCGGTGAGTGCGGCGATCGCGTCGGTGGCGGGGCCGGGCGGACTCGTCGAACCGTACGTACCGATGACACCGATGCCCATGCTGTTCGTGTTGAATCCGAGGGTGTGCGCGCCCATCACGGGCTTGGCCACGCCACCTGCCCGGCCCTCGTAGATTTTTCCGCACTTGTCGACGGCGAAGTTGTAGCCGAAGTCCCGCCAGCCGCTGCTCAGGACGTGGTAGCGGTAGATACCGCGGATGACCGACGGCGCCTCGGAGCAGCTGTACTCGTTGCCCGACGCGGTGTGGTGGACGAAGGCCGCCTTGATCGTTTCGGTGTAGAGGAAGTCGCCCGTGCGGATCGACTCGTCGGCTCCCCAGCCGCTGCGGGTGATGATCGCGGGCCGCGGGCCGATGTACGGGCCGGTGGCGGGGGTGTCGTCTCCTGCGCTGCCGGGCGGGTTGCTGTCCGGGCGGGGATGGCCCCATGCGTTCATCAGCGCGGTCTCGGTCTCGGCCTTGCCGAGGGCGGGGATGGCGGCGGCGCCGAGCGGCGCGAGGTCGGCGTTGACCGCGGAGGCCGCGGCTTCCTGCGGGGACAGCAGTGGGGTCATGGGCTCGTCCGCAGGGGATGACTTGGGCCCGTCCCCGGGGGACACCGCGGGCGTCTTGGGACCGTCCGCAGGAGACACCGCGGGCGTCTTGGGCGTATCCGCGGGCGGCCCGGCGGCCGGTTCCGGTCGCTCGCCGGGGTCGACCAGGTCGAGGCGCAGCCCTTCGGGCAGGGGCATCCGACCGACCCGGTCGGGACCGCCCCGCTCGGGGCGCACCCGCACCTCGACGGCGTCGGACCTGCCGACCCACAGCGGTGAGGTGGAGCCGCGTGCCTTGCCGGCACGGCTCTCGGCGCTGCCAGGGTCGGCGGCATGCTCGTGGTTCCGGGTCTCGACGGTCTGCCAGCCGGACCAGGTGGCCGAGCCGACGCGCCGGGTGCGGACCTCGACGGTGCCGTGGAGTTCGGCAGTGGGGTCGTTCCAGACGACGCCGACCAGGGAGAAGGGTCCGACCTCGCTCGGGGGCAGGCCCCGTTCCGGGGCGGGGACGGTTCCCGGGGATGCGTCGCGCTCGGCCGCGGCCCCGATCGGGACGAGCGGCAGGGACAGGGTGCTGCCGGGGATCCTCGCCCCGGTCGCGGCGGCACGGGTCCCGGCCGCGGCGGCGTCGGTGCCCACACCGGCCGCGACGGGACGAACGGTGGCGGTGGCGGTCGCGGTGGCGGCGAGCGGCAGCACGAGGAGGGCTGTGCAGGCGACGCCGATCGAGGATGCACGGAGGGCACGCATACCAAGAATCCTGAACATGGTCGGATAAATCTGTCCATTGGTGATCTGACGGGCCATCGGCCGATCCGGTGTACGCACCCGCACCCGACCGGTCGACCCGGTACCGGGCGAGCCCCTGCGGGCGATGCGGCCCGCCACGTACCCTTGCCCGGTGAACGCCAGCGACCGCACCCCTGCCGACCTGCTGCGATCCGCGCTCGCCGCGGACCCGTCGCGGCCCCTGATCACCTTCTACGACGACGCCACCGGCGAGCGCGTCGAACTGTCGGTGGCCACCTTCGCCAATTGGGTGGCCAAGACCGCCAATCTGCTCCAGGGCGATCTCGCCGTGGAGCCCGGCGACCGGCTGGCACTGCTGCTGCCGGCGCACTGGCAGTCCGCCGTCTGGCTGCTGGCGTGCTCCTCGGTGGGCGTGCTCGCGGATGTGCAGGGCGACCCGGCGCACGCCGGCCTCGTGGTGAGCGGGCCGGACACGCTGGAGGAGGCCCGTGCCTGCGGCGGCGAGCGGGTGGCGCTCGCGCTGCGTCCGCTCGGCGGCCGCTTCCCGCAGCCGCCGCAGGGTTTCCTGGACTACGCGGTCGAGGTGCCGGGCCAGGGAGACCGTTTCGCGCCCTTCGCCCCCGTGGACCCGGAGGGGCCAGGGCTGATCGTGGCGGGCAGGGAACTGACGGCCGCACAGGTGGTCGACCAGGCGCGGACCGATGCGGCGGACCTCGACCTGGGGCCCGGTTCCCGGATGCTCTCCGGGCACGGTTACGACACCTGGGAGGGGCTGTCCTCCGGGCTGTTCGCCCCGCTGGTGTCGGGGGCGTCCGTGGTGCTGTGCCGGAATCTGGACCGGCTCCCCCAGGGGGATCTGGACAAGCGACTCGAAAGCGAGCGGGTCACTCATACCGCCGTGTAAGCCACGGCCGGGTCATCCACGGACGGACCTCAACTCCGGTACATGATCGACGGTGAGCTTACGAGCCTGCCGTCGACATGAAGGATGGACACCGCCGTGACCGAGAGCGCCGGCCCGCCCTCCGACGACCGCGCGGCCACCCCCGGCCACGAGGAGCCGGGACGCGGCCCCGGGCGGCACGAGGACGGGCAGCGCGACGCCGGGCAGGGCGTGGCGGACCGGCACGGGACCGGCGGGAGCGGGCACGGCGGAAGCGGGCACGGCGGGAACCGCCGGCTCCTGAGCGGCCGGGGCCGGCATGGCAGGCACAGCGGCCGGCCTCCGTACGGCACCCCCGACGGCGCAGGCGACCGGGGCGGCGAGGGTGGCGGCGGTACCGGGGGCGGCGAAGGCGGCCGCGCCGGGCCCGAACCCCCACGCCGCTGGATGCGCTGGGTTGCGCTCGGCGCCTCAGGGGTCGTCCTGGTCTCCGCGGCCACGGGCTGGTGGCTCTACCGGAAGCTCAACGCCAACATCACCAGCGACATCTCCGCCGCCGAGGAACTGGCCCGTTACGAGAGGGAACGCCCCTCCCCCGGCGCGCTGGACGCACAGAACATCCTGCTCGTCGGTTCCGACTCACGGACCGGCCGGGGGAACGCCGAGTACGGCAAGGACAAGGGGACACAGCGTTCCGACACGGTGATCCTGCTGCACCTCGCGGCGGACCGGAAGAGCGCCACCGCCATGTCCGTGCCCCGCGACCTGATGGTGCGGATCCCCAGCTGCCGGAAGCCCGACGGCACCCGTACCGCGGAGCAATTCGCCCAGTTCAACTGGTCGTTCCAGTTCGGCGGCACGGCCTGCACCATCCGTACGCTCGAACGCCTCACCGGTATCCGCGTGGACCACCACATGGTCGTCGACTTCACCGGCTTCAAGTACATGGTGGACGCGGTCGACGGGGTCGAGATCTGCCTGAAGGCGCCGATCGACGATCCCGGCTCCCATCTGAAGCTGCCCGCGGGCAGGCAGACCCTCGACGGCGAGCAGGCCCTCGGCTTCGTACGCACCCGCAAGTCGCTCGGCAACGGCAGCGACACCCAACGCATCCACCGGCAGCAGCAGTTCCTCGCCGCGCTTGCCAAGAAGATGCAGAGCAACGGCGTCCTCCTCAATCCGGCCCGGCTCTACCCCGTGCTGGACGCGGCCACCAAGTCGGTCACCACGGATCCCGGCCTCGCCTCCCTGCGCGATCTCTACGAGCTCGTACGCGGCCTGCGCAGCGTCCCCACCGAGAAGGTGCAGTTCCTCACAGTGCCCCGGCGCCCCTACCCGCCGGACCCGAACCGCGACGAACTCGTCGAACCGGGCGCCCAGCAGCTCTTCAAGCTCATCCGCGAGGACCTGCCGGTCCCGGTGCTCCCCGTGGACCGCCCGGACGACGACGGCGAGCGGCCGGACAAGGGGGATCCGGACGGTACCGCCACAGTGCGCCCGGACGGTTCCGCCACGACGGAGCCGGACGGTTCGGACACGGCCTCCCCCGAGGCGACGCCGACATTCCCCGGCACCAACGCCTCTGTTGGTACCTGTGAGTAAAGCAATCCCAAAAGCACAGGCCGTAGAGCGCCCGACTCGCGAACTATGTCCGGTTGTAAGCGCCGTGGAATTTGTCACGGGCGTCGCTCAACGCTGAACTGGACAGATAGTGTGACGCGATCCGGCGCATGAGGTTCTCGCACCCGTGGGACCGCGCACTGCTGGAGCAAGACCGAGCGCCCTGGGGGGAGGCGACTCGCGTGGCACCGACGGAGGACTGGAACAACCGTGGATGCGCAGAGCCGTGGGCGGGCCGAGGACATGGACCCCGCAGACCAGTGGGTGCTCAACCCCGACACCGGTAACTACGAACTGCGACTGGATCGATCCGCAGCGCAGCGGCCGCCGGTGAACCGCCCCCGCAGACCGTCCCCCCGGAACTCCTCTCCGCGTTCCGCCGCCTCGGCGTCCCCCTCCGCAAGCGCTTCCGCCTCGACGGGCGCTTCCGCGGGCTCCGCCTCCCGGTCGGCCGCCCGCGCAGCGGCACGGGGCAAGACCGCCGCCGTGCCCTCCCGGGCCGTCCCGGGCCAGCGCGGCCGTCGCGGCGCGCCCCCCGCGGGTGACACCGGACCCGGCGGTGCCGGGCGCCGGAAGCGCCGGCAGGAGAAGCCTCGCAAGAAGAAGGCCCTGCTGTGGACCGGGGGCGTGCTCGCCTTCCTGGTGACCGCGGGTTCCGTCGGCGCGTACCTCGTCCTCCAGCACTTCGCGGGCAAGATCGACACCGTGGACGTCGGTGGCGCGGGCAGCGGCAGCTTCAAGAAGGACCAGGCCATCAACATCCTGCTGATCGGCACGGACCGCCGCACCGGGGCGGGCAACGAGGGCTACGGCGACAAGAACAGCCCCGGCCACGCCGACACCACGATCCTGCTGCACGTCGCCAAGGACCGGACGAACGCGACGGCGATGTCCATCCCGCGCGACCTGATCGTCGACATCCCGCCGTGCGAGGTCACGCAGCAGGACGGCACCAAGACGACCATCAAGGGAACGCTCGGGACCCGCTTCAACGAGAGCCTGGGGCAGCTCGACCGCAACGCCGGCTGCACCATGCTGACGGTCGCGAAGATCACCGGCATCAAGCCGGACCACTTCATGATGGCGGACTTCAACGCCATCAAGACGCTCACCACCGCCGTCGAAGGCGTCGAGGTCTGTGTCGCCAAGCCCATCGACGACCCCGACTCGCACCTCAAGCTGCCCAAGGGCGTGAGCACCATCCAGGGCGAGCAGGCCCTGGCCTTCGTCCGCACCCGGCACAGCTTCGGCAACCAGGGCGACCTGGACCGCATCCAGGTGCAGCAGCAGTTCCTGGGCTCGCTGATGCGCAAGATGAAGTCGGACGACACGCTGTCGAGCCCGACGAAGATGTGGAACCTGGCTGAGGCCGCAACCGACGCGCTGACCGTCGACAGCGGCATAGGGGACATCTCCACCCTGCGCGACCTGGGCCTTGAGCTGAAGAAGGTCGACCCGAAGAACATCACCTTCACCACGCTGCCGGTGCGCGACAACCCGCTGGAGCGGATCAAGGCCACGGTCGTGGTCGACAAGCCGAAGGCCGAGCCGCTGTTCGCGATGATCGCCTCCGACACCTCGCTGACCGAGGTGAAGCAGAAGGAGAAGGCGGCGAAGGACGCACAGGCCGCGCTGCTCCAGGGCGACCGGGCCGAGTCCTCCGCGGTCCGGGTCGACATCTACAACGGCGGCGCCGAGGCCGGCTCCGCCCAGAAGGCGCTGGTCTGGCTGCAGAACGAGCACTCCATGCGGCTCGCCAGCAACCACGGCAACGCGTCCGAGAAGCTCGACAAGACCACCCTGGCCTATGCGCCCGACCAGGCCGACCAGGCGCGCAAGCTCGCCGACGTCATGGGTCTGCCCGCGAGCGCGCTGAAGCCGGGCACCGCGGACGCCGACGACCGCACGCCGATGACGCTGACGCTCGGCGCCGACTTCAAGGGCGCGGGCATACCGATCGTCGCTCCCAAGACGGCCCCGAAGGACATCCAGAAGACGACGGCCGACAAGGCCGTGTGCGCCAAGTAGCGTGCGCCGGCCGGCGAACGCCGATATGACCACGCCCGATCACCGGGCCTTACGAGCACCTCAGTGACAGGGGGACTTGGTGGGACAGAGCAGCGTGCGCGGAGAGAAGACGCGGGAACGCGTTCCGCGCGCCCGGCAGCGGGAGGCCGCCGCGACAGCGCCTCCCGGCCGGAAATCCGGGGGTGACGGACCCCCCGGAGCCGACCGTCGAGGGGGTGCTCCCGGCCGGCCCGTCAAGCGGGGCCGACGCCGGATACTCCGCTGGATCGCGACCGCCACCGCAGTCGCGATCCTCGGCACCGCAGGCGCCGGCTATCTGTACTACGAACATCTCAACAGCAGGCTCAAGAAGGGCGATCTCAGCCTCGGCGACCGGAGCATGGCCGACCACAAGGCCAACGCCTTCGGCCAGACCCCGCTGAACATCCTGCTCATCGGCTCCGACGCCCGTAACTCCAAGCGCAACCAGGAACTCGGCGGAGCCCGCGACACCTTCGACGGTCCGCCGCTGGCGGACGTCCAGATGCTGGTGCACCTCTCGGCCGACCGGTCCAACATGTCCGTCATCAGCATGCCGCGCGACACCCTGCTGAAGATGCCCAAGTGCACGGGTTCCGACGGCAAGGTCTACCCCGCCACCCAGCGGAGGATCATGACCAACGAGAGCCTCGGCCGCGGGGGGCCGGGCTGCACGGTCGCCGCCTGGTACGAGCTGACGAACATCACCATCGACCATTTCATGATGGTCGACTTCGCCGGTGTCGTGTCCATCGCCGACGCGGTGGGCGGCGTCCCCGTCTGCGTCCAGGAGAACGTCCACTCGCGTAACAGCACGGGGCAGGGCTCCGGTCTGAAGCTGCCCAAGGGCACCAGCGTCATCCAGGGCGAGCAGGCCCTCCAGTGGCTGCGCACCCGCTACGGCTTCGAGGACGGCACCGACATCGGCCGCACCCGCGCCCAGCACCTCTACATGAACTCGATGATCCGGGAGCTGCGGAAGAACGCCAAGCTCTCGAACCCCAACAAGCTGCGCAGGCTCGCGGAGGCCGCCACGGCCGCGCTCACCGTCGACGACGGCATCGGGGCGGTGCCCGACCTGCTCGGTCTGGGCGAGGAGTTCCGCAAGGTCCCGCCGGAGCGGATCACCATGACGACCATGCCGTGGATCACATCGCCGCAGGACCCGAACCGCGTCGAGCCGAAGCCGGGCGACGCCGAGACGCTGTTCCGGATGGTCCGCGAGGACGTACCGCTGGACGGCAAGGGCAAGAAGCAGACCGGACCGTCCGCCGCTCCGAGCGGTGCGCCCCCCTCGGCCTCCGCGAGCGCCCCCGGCGCCACCGGCAGCGCGGCCCCGTCCGCCACCGCGAGCGCCACGGCCCTCTCGGCCACCGCGACCCCGGCCGGCAGGGACCCGGTGCCGCCCTCCTCGGAGATCCCGGTGATGGTGCGCAACGGCACCGGCGTCGACGGTGCCGCGCTCGCACCGGGCAGGACCGGCACGGTGAAGGACGCCCTCGTGTCCAAGGGCTTCGCCCTGGCCAAGGCCGACTCCACACTCACCCCGCAGGACCGGACGACGGTCACCTATCCCAGCGTCGACCTCCAGGGAGACGCCGAGGCGGTCGCCAAGGCCCTGGGTATCCCCGTCTCCTCCGTGAAGAAGAGCACGGAGGTGTCCGGCATCACGGTCGTCGTCGGCGCCGACTGGCGCGAGGGCGCGGCCTATCCCGCGGCGGCGAGTGCGGCGGACAGCACCACGCCGGACTCGGCCCGGGCGCTGAACGGCGCCAAGACGGACGAGTGCATGAAGATCCAGCCCGGCTTCACCTGGTGAGGCGGCACGGCCTCGGCTCGTAGCCACACGGCACCGGCCCGGACCCGACGAGGGACCGGGCCGGTGTGTGTTCCGGGCGGCCGTGGTTCCGCCCCGTGGGCTGCGCCCGGCCGTTCCGGCCCGTTGGCTCCGGCCCGGGGAAGACCCCGCGCCGTTCGTCGCTCAGGCCGACGAGGACTCCGACGGGCGGTGGGCCGCCGGGCGGCGGGACGCGATGACCTTCCGCGCCAGCGCACGCGGCGAGGTCAGGAAGCCGAAGCCCCAGGACATGTGCATCGTCGCCAGCGCCACCGGGACCTGCAGCCGCGCCTTCAGCGGCAGCCCCTTGCCGGCCGGGACGGAACCCACGCTGATCGCCGCCAGGTAGCCGGCCGGGATCACGAAGCCGAGCGGGCTGACCGTCGCTCCGACGACGAGACCTGCGGCGATCGCGCACACCGCGGCGGGCGGGGCGAGGTAGCGGAGGTTGATGGAGCCCTCGTGGTAGCGGGCGACGACGTGCCGCCAGCGGCCGTAGTCCTTGTACTGCTTGGCGAGCGCCTTCACCGAAGGCCGCGGCCGGTACGAGACCCTGAGCTCGGGCGAGAACCAGATCAGCCCGCCCGCCTCACGGATCCGGAAGTTCAGCTCCCAGTCCTGGGCGCGGATGAACTCCTCGTTGTAGCCGCCCTGCTGCTCCAGCGCCTCGCGCCGGAAGACGCCCAGGTAGACGGTCTCGGCCGGGCCCGCCTCGCCGCCGGTGTGGAAGGCGGCGTTGCCCACTCCTATTTTCGAGGTCATCGCCGCGGCGACGGCGTGCTCCCAGTCGTTCTCGCCCTCGGCGTGCATGATGCCGCCGACGTTCTGCGCACCGGTCTCCTCCAGGAGGCGCACGGCGGTGGCGATGTAGTCGGGGGAGAGCATGCCGTGGCCGTCGACCCGTACCACCACGGGATGACGCGAGGCCTTGATGGCGGCGTTGAGGGCCGCGGGCGTACGGCCGGTGGGGTTGGGCACGGTGTGCACCCGGCCCCAGGCGTTCGACGCGGTCTCCCGCACCAGCTCGGCGGCGATCTCGTCCGTGCGGTCCGTCGACGGGCCCAGCGCGATCACCACCTCCATCTCACCGGCGTACTCCTGCTGGAGGATGGCGTGGACCGCGCCGCGGAGGTGGCGTTCCTCGTTGAGCACCGGCATGATCACGGACACGGCGGGGAGCTGGGGCATGGGGGTCCTCGGTGGTCCGGGGGCGACAGGGTGGGCCCCCCGGGAGACGGCAGCATCGCCCGCCACGTTACCGCGAACGGGGGACTCGGTCGCGCGCCGACCGGGCGCCGCCGGTCGGCGCAGATCGTACGGGCTTACTGTGCTCACAATCCCCCTGCCCCCGCGGAGGTGTACCTGTGCCCACGCCGCCCGGCTCCCGCCGTCCCCGGCCGCCCGCCCCCGCTCCCACCCGGGGAGGGGTGCGGCCCCCCGCGCGGAAGCGCCGGCCGCGCTGGGTGATGCGGGTGGTGACCACCCTGTCGGTGCTGGTGCTGGGCGCGGGCGGGATCGGGCACGGCCTGATGTCGGACCTGGACCAGGAGATCGAACGGGTCGACCCGTTCAAGGACATGAAGAACCGCCCCGAGGCAGGCCACGGCATGAACATCCTGCTCGTCGGCACCGACGACCGGGGGCACATCAGCAAGGAGCAGCGGAGGAAGTACCGGCTGGGCGGCGCGCCCTGCAACTGCACCGACACGATCATGCTGGTGCACATCTCGGCGAGACGGGACCGCGCCACCGTGGTGAGTCTCCCCCGCGACACCTACGTGGTGCTGCCGGACCACCACGACGGGACCACCGGCAAGGCGCACGGCTCGCACCCGGTCAAGCTGAACGCCGCCTATTCGGAGGGTGGTCCCGGACTCACCGTCCGGACGGTGGAGAAGCTCACCGGAGTGAAGATCGACCACTATCTGGAGATCGACTTCGCCAGCTTCATGCGGACCGTGGACGTCGTCGGCGGTGTGGAGATCTGCACCACCCAGCGGCTCAAGGACACCCACACCGGTCTCGACCTGCCCGCCGGCACGCATGAGCTCGACGGCGGCAAGGCCCTGCAGTACGTGCGCTCCCGGCATATCGACGGGACGGCGGACCTCAGCCGGATGCAACGCCAGCAGCGGTTCGTCGCCGCGCTCATCGCCCGTATCTCCGACAGCGGCGTCCTGCTGAACCCGGTGAGGTTCCGGGAGATCGCCTCGACCATGCTCGGGTCGGTCCGCGCCGACGAGGGGTTCGGCAACGAGCAGATGCTCGCCCTCGGCTCGGCCATGCGCGACTTCACGGCCGCCTCCTCGGAGTTCACGACCGTGCCGCTCATGAAGACGAGCGTCTCCGTGAGGGGCATCGGTTCCACCGTGAGGTGGGATCCGGTGAGGTCCCGCGAGTTGTTCGAGGCGCTGCGCGAGGACCAGCCGCTCGCCCCGGAGGTGTCCCGGCGCAGGAAGGCCACGCTCGTGGACGTCTCACCGCAGCGGATCCGGGTGCAGGTCTACAACGGGACCCGCAGCGACGGCCTCGGCCAGCAGGTCGACGACGCGCTGCGCGCCACCGGATTCAACACCAGCGGCAAGCCGCTGTCCGGCGATCCGCGTGATGTGCGGCACACCCTCATCGAGTACGACCCGCGCTGGGACCGGTCGGCGAAGACCCTTTCGACGGCCCTGCCGGGCAGTGTGATGAGGAAGGTGAAGGGCCAGGGCCCGACGCTGAAGGTGACCGCGGGCTCCGGCTACAAGGGTGTGCGAGAGGTGCGCGCGGAGAACGCGAACCTCGGCGAGTTCGGTGCGGTCACCGGTGACGAGGTGACCTGCCCCTGACGCCGGGCGGGCTCCCGGCGGCCCTTCGGGGCCCCGGCTCCGGTGGCTTCTACTCCTCGTAGCCCTCGGCGGCGCGCTTCTCCCGGAGCTCCCGGATCGCGCGACGCCGCGCGAGCCGGTGCGTGCGCCGGATCTGCGCCTCCTGGTGGCGCCGCCGGTCACGGTCGGTCTCCGGGAGCACGGGCGGCACGGCCCGGGGCCTGCCGTCCGCGTCCACCGCCGCGAACACCAGGTAGGCGCTGCCGACCTGGGTCGCCGGCGCCGACTCGTTCCAGCGTTCGGCCATGACCCGCACCCCGACCTCCATCGAGGTGCGCCCGGTCCAGTTCACCTGGGCCTTCACATGCACCAGGTCACCGACCCGGACCGGCTCCAGGAACACCATCTCGTCCATCGACGCGGTGACCGCAGGACCCCCGGAGTGCCGCCCCGCGACCGCTCCCGCGGCGTCGTCGACGAGCTTCATGATCACGCCGCCGTGCACAGTGCCCAGCAGGTTCGTGTCACTGGCGGTCATGATGTGGCTGAGCGTCGTACGAGAGGCCGAGGTCGGCTTGCCGGGGAGATCTGCCATGCCCCCACCCTAAGGGCGGGTGCGCGGGGGCGTGCGCAAGGCCTGTGCGCGGGTGCATTGCTGCAGGTGTGCAACAGCACTGACCCGATTTCCCACCCACCCTGTCAGCCGCCGCGGCCCGGCCTGCACACTGGTCCGCATGAGTGATTGGCCCGAGGGGTGGAGCGACGACCGCAGGGACCGGTACGGACGGGGCAGCGCAGACGCGCAGCCCGAGGGCCCCCGGGTGATGCGGCAGGTACAGCGCGGTCAGGTACCACGGCAGGCGCCGCCGCTGCGCCCCACCGTGCCCCCGCAGCAGCAGGGGTACGGCGACGACGCGTACGGCTACGACAGCGGTTACAACACCGGTCAGGTCTACGGCGGAGGCGGCGGTGGCCACTCCGCGGTCCACCCGCGGCCCGCGGGCGCTGCGCCCGACTGGCGCCGCCGGATCAAGATCGGCACGATCACCCTGGCCGTCGTGCTCCTCGTCGCCTCCGTCGGCACCTACTTCTGGGCCGACTCCAAGCTGCGCCGCGAGGTCGACCTCTCCAAGGTCATCGAGCGGCCCGAGGAGGGCGAGGGCACGAACTATCTGATCGTCGGTTCGGACAGCCGCGAGGGCCTGACCTCCGAGGACAAGAAGAAGCTCCACACCGGTTCCGCCGACGGCAAGCGGACCGACTCGATGATGATCCTGCACACCGGCGACAACGGCCCCACACTGATCTCGCTGCCCCGTGACTCCTGGGTCAACATCCCGTCCTTCCGCGGCTCGACGTCCGGGAAGATGTTCGGCCCGAAGGGCGGCTCCAAGCTGAACGCCGCCTACGCCACCGACGGGCCCGAACTCCTCGTCCGCACCGTCGAGTTCAACACCGGCCTGCGCATCGACCACTACGTCGAGATCGGCTTCGCCGGCTTCGCCAACATCGTGGACGCGCTCGGCGGCGTCGAGATCGACATCCCCAAGGCGTTCAAGGACAAGAAGTCGGGTGCCGACTTCCAGGCCGGCAAGCAGACCCTGAACGGCGAGCAGTCGCTGGCCTTCGTCCGCACCCGCTACGCCTTCGCGGGCAGCGACCTGGACCGTACGAAGAACCAGCAGAAGTTCCTGGCGGCCATGGCGAGCCAGGCGGCCACGCCGAGTACGGTCGTGAACCCGTTCAAGCTCTACCCGGTGATGGGTGCCGGTCTGGACACGCTGATCGTCGACAAGGACATGGGTCTCTTCGACCTGGCCGACATGTTCTGGGCGATGAAGGGCGTGACCGGTGGCAACGGCGAGGGCACGTCGATGAACATGCCGATCTCCGGTACCGCGCCGCAGGGCTCCCTCAAATGGGACATGCCGAAGGTCAAGCAGCTGGTGCAGCAGCTGAAGAACGACGAGAAGGTCACGGTCACCGGCAACTGACGACCGGCGACGGTCGCCGTCACGAAGGGCCCCGCCGCTCCGGCGGGGCCCTCGCTCGTGTCCGCGGCGGCCGCGGTCGCCGGTGGTTCCGGTGCTCTCAGTCCCGCAGCCGGATCGTCCCGCGCCGGCGGGCGCCGTCGAACCGCGACTCGTCGACGACCGGACGGGGCGCCGGGCGGCGGGCCATCAGCTCGATCACCTCGCGTCCGGCCAGCGCGGTACGCCACTGGCCGAGGCCCGGCCGGGAGCCGTGCGGCCCGGCCGCCTGCTCGTGGAGCCGCCGCACGGCGGCCTCCCGGCGGCCGTCCAGGACGCCGGGCACCAGCCAGAGCGGGTCGCCGGGCTTCGTATAGGCGTCCTGGGCGAGGATGCGCCCCACCGCGAGCGCCGCCTTGTAGCGGTCGCTGTCGACCGTGGCCGTGCCGGGCGGCGCCTTCGGGTCGTTCCAGTCCATGGTCTCCGCCTGTGCCAGCACCGGACGCCGGCCCGCAGGCCGGACGCCGTCGCAGTCGAGGAGATACACGGCCGGGCCCGGGCGCACCGTCCACAGCACGTTCGCCTGGGACAGGTCGCCCAGCACCAGACCGAGGGTGTGCAGCCGGTCGATCAGTTCGACCAGGGCGACCACCAGCGCGAACCGTTCGGCGGCCGTCGGCTGCACGACCCCCTGCCAGCCCTGCTTCGGTGGTCGCAGCAGGAAGGCGAGCTCGGTCAGCCGGGTGTCCCCGTTACCCGTCTGCCAGGTCATGCTGTCGGGCGCGCGGTACATCAGGAAGCCGGTGGTCCTGCCCCCGCAGACGACCCGGCACAGCGGCCAGGCCGTCGTCGCGTCCAGGAGCTCCCGTTCCTTCGCCTCGAGCCCGCGCCGGATGTCCACCAGGGCGGCGAGGGCGCCCCCGTCAGGGCGGTAGGCGGCGCGATAGCTCTTGTAGAGCAGGTCCGGACGCCCGTCCACGGTGAACACCTCGCCCTGGCCGCCGTCCCCGATACGGACGCCGGTCCCCAGCGACGACAGCCGTACGTCGGCGCCGTCCTCCGCGGTCACGGCCGTCCCTCCCAGAGGCAGACCGCGGTGCGGTCGTCGTCGTAGGACTTCACCCGGAACTGGAACTGCCACAGGAAGTCGGCAGGCGCGGGTACGGTGCCGCCGCCCCACCGGGCGCCGAGGAACTCCCTCATCTCGGGCTCTCCCACCAGCGGCGTGGACAGCCCGTCGGTGCACACGACGAGGACGTCTCCCGGCTGGGCCCGGTCGAACAGCCGCACCTCGGCGTAGCGGGCGGTCGGCAGGGCCGCCGTCCTGGTGTCGATGACGGCGGACGACCCGGCACCGTTGTCGGAGAAGCCGTCGACCGCGTGCCACGTACCGTTCCGCAGCAGCACCGTGCCGCCGTCGCCGACCGCGAACAGGACACGCCCGCGGACGGACGGGTCCAGCGGCACGAGCACACCCCGCAGGGTGGTGGCGTACGCCTCCGGCGGCTCCTCGTAATGGGCGGCGCGCCGGACGATCGTCTCGGCGACCCGGCCCACCGCCGCGTTGACCAGGCCGGTGAGCTGTTTCTCGTCCCCCTCCCGCACCGCGCGGACGAGTTCCCCGGCCGACCCGTCGAGACAGCGGACGATGTGACGGCACGCCTCGTTGGAGCCGACGTGCGAGTGCCGGGCGGATCCCACGCCGTCGGCCACGGCGAGCAGGAGCATCCCGCCCTCCGGTCCGTCGTCGCCGAGCCGGGCCACGCACAGCGCGTCCTGTCGCGGCTCGCCCGCGTAGCGGTGCGCGTCGCCGCGCACCGACGCCGCGCGTACCGTCAGGCCGCCGTGGACGGCACCGTCCACGACCATGTCGGGCAGTACGGCGGCATCGAGGTCCGCACGCGCCCCCGGCAGCCCGCCCGGTACGGCGGGGTAGAGCGGCGGGCGCTTCCCGCCGTACAGCGGTTCGCCGAGCACGGGACCATGCGGCATCGCGGGTTCGGCGGGCGTCCGGGGGGTGGGTTCCGGGGGCGTCCCGACTGGCTCGGCGGTCATCCTGGTGGGGTCGGCGGACGTCCTGGTGGGATCGGCAGACGTCCTGGTGGGATCGGCGGTCATCCTGGTGGGATCGGCAGACGTCCTGGTGGGGTCACCGGGCTTCCTGACGGGTTCGCCGGCCGACGCGGCGCGGTCCGGCGGGGTCCGGTCCGGTTCCTTCGACGCCACGGTCTGCGGGGCGGTGGGCTGCGGAGCCGTGGGCTGAGGTGCTGTGGGCTGAAGTGTCGTGGAGCGCGGAACCGTGGGCTGAGGTGTCGTGGACCGCGGTGTCGTGGTCCGAGATGTCGTGGTCCGCGGTGATGTGGTCCCGGGGCTCGCGGTCGGGTCCGGCCGCGACACCACTGGCGCCGGTGCCGTCGTGCGCGGCGCCGGCGAGGGCACCGCGCCCGGCCGGAGGGACGGTGTCCACGCGGGGACGGATTCGGGAGCGGGCACGTGTCCCGGCGGGGTGGAGACGCCGGGCACCGGGAGGGAGATGCACTCCGGCGGCGCCTCGCCGGTCGTCACCAGCATCTCCGGTACGGGTTCGGGTCCTGGGCAGAGCCGGTCTCCGTGCAGGCCGGCGTCCGGTGCCCCGGCCGTCGGGCCGGGAGACGTTCCGGTCCCGGCCCCGCTCCCGGTCGTCCCGGCCGGGGGCTCCGCCCGGGCCGCCGGATCGCCGATCGTCCGCGGCGCCGCCGGCGGCAGGACGCCCCGCCGGCTCACCCACGGGGGCAGGGAACTGAAAGCGTCGTCGAGCGCGTCGGGCTCGTCTTCCTGTCCCCACGGTGTGGTGTCCTCATGCATGGCGGCCTCAGAGCTTGTCGAGGGAGACGGTGGAGAAACCGGGCACGGTGTCGTCCACGGCCAGGCTGAATCCGCCGCTGCCGTCGGCGGGGATGCTGCCGGCCGACCGGACGATGGAACGGGTCAGGCTGGCGGCGAACTCACGCAGGGCTTCTGCGGCCGACACCGACCTGTCCTCCTGGATGAAGGCCCGGAAGTTGGCCACCTGGCCGATGGTCGCGCGGTCGGCCTCGCCGATGCCGAACGCGATGATGTTGGGCCGGTAGCGGGCCTCGACCAGCTGTTTGTGCGCGGTCGGCCAGTCGTCGTCGGTGGGGACCCCGTCCGAGAGGAAGAACACCACGGGCCGGTACACATCGTGTCCCTGCCACTTGAGGGCCGCCACGTCCGCCTCGATGCACCGCAGCAGTGTGCGGAAGGCGTCGCCGTAACAAGTAAGGCCGCCGGCCGCGAGCGCCGGCAACGTGTCGATGTCGCTCAGGTCGACCAGGGACTGGAGCACCTTGGCGTCGTCTGAGAAGCCGATCAGACAGAAGCGGGTCTTGTCGGCGACGGTCGGGTTGGTGCTGATCTCGCGGTGCAGCTCCGGCAGGGCGTCGTTGATGCTGGCGATGGGGTCGCCGTTCATCGACCCCGATTCGTCGCACACCAGGTAGAAGGGAAGGATCTGCACGGTTCGCACCTCCGGTCGGACAGGGTCAGTAGGTGTAGAAGTAGATTTCGATGTCGGCGTGGCCCCCGGAGGCCCCGCCCTTCCAGAAGTCGCGTGTGGTGGCGCCCCCGAACATGTCCGGACGGGCCTTCACCAGCAGCGTGTTGACCCTGTGGGCGTAGTCGCCGCCGCGTCCCGGGTCGGGGTTGCGGCCGAAGGTGAGCACAAAGGCGGCCTTGCGGCCGTCGTGCGGCGCGGTCACGTCGCGCAGCCGGCGGACGATGCGTTCGGTGTCGTCGGCGTCTGCGTCGATGGCCACCCGTACCGGCTTGCGCACCACGGCGCGCGGTCCGGTCGGGGACGGTTTCGGTTTCGCGGACGCGGACGTGCCGGGTTTCCGCTTGGCGGCCGTGGCCGCGTCCTCCGCTGCGGCGGGATCGCCCCGGTCCCCCATCGCCACCAGGGCCAGCACCAGCAGCATGTCCGCGAAGAGCCAGCCGGCCAGGTGGAGGGGGTTCAGCCGGGGCCGCCGGAGCGCCCTCATCGGGCGTCGGCCCAGGAGGAGCCGTCGAGGCCGTGACCGGCGTCCGGCGGGGTGCCGTTCTCGCGGGTCGATCCGTAGCGGGGGTCGTCCTGTACGCCCGTGCCGGGGCCGGGAACGGCGGGAAGTCGGTCGCGCACGGGGCCGGCGTGGGCCGGGCCTGCGTATCCCGGCACGTCCTGGACCGGAGCGTCGTGGACCGGGACCTCGTGGACCGGGACTTCGTGGACGGGGGCGTCGCGTGGCTGCTCGTCGTACCGGGACCCGTCGTACCGGGACCCGGTCGTGGGCGGGTTCACCCGGAGCGCCGCGGCCAGCTCGGCGAAGCGCTCCGCTGCCTCGCGCAGCGCCTGGGTCTGCGCGTCGAGCCGGCGTATCGCCTCCTGGGACGTCGTGACGGCGCGCGCCGTCTCCTCCGCCACGTCCCCCAGACGTTCCAGGACGCGCGTCGTGACATCGGCCGCGACTTCGGTCGACGTGGTGAACGACCGCTGTGCGGCGGCCAGCGTGTGGACGGAGTCCTCGACCCGCTCCCCCGCCCGGTCCAGGGTGTCCCGGACCTCACCGCTCATGGCCCGTACGTCGTCCAGGGCCATGCGCACCATCGCGCCGCTGCCGCTCACCGCGGCCTCCACGCGCTCGCCGGACTGCTCCAGCGGCCCGGCGAGCGAGGCCACGGCCTGCCCCACTTCGGTGGCGTTGTCGCGGACGGCGGTCTCGATCCGGCCTGCCACGGCCTCCAGCGGACCGACCGCCCTGTCGACCCCGGCGAGGCTTCGCTCCGCGCTCTCGACCGCGGCGCCGACGGTGGACGCCGCCGAGGCGAGGTGCCGCTGGGCCTTGGCCGCGCGGTCGCCCAGCTTGCCCAGCGTGTCGGCGGCGGCCGTGAGTTCGGCGGTGAAGCGCCTGGGCGAGGTCAGCCGCTCCTCGTTCAGCAGCAGCTGCGTCCGCGTCAGCAGGGGGACCATGCGGGCCAGCAGTTCGTCGGCCGAGCGTGCGGCGGCTTCCTCCTGCTGGGCGACGTGGGACCGCCGCAGACCGTGTGCCAGGGCCAGGAGGAACAGCAGCAGGATCGCGACGGTGGCGGTGGCCGCCACATGCCCGAAGGTGAACCAGCCGGTGAGGTGCCCCTCGAATCCCGACTGCCATAACTGGAGGAACGGCCGGCCGGCGGCCTCCGGGTCCGCGCCGATCAGCGCCTCGTACGCGCTCGACGCCCTCGTCAGCCCGAACCAGGTGAGCAGCAGCGGCACGAACACCAGCGCGCCGAGCAGGGCGTCGAGCCGCGCCCAGGCGGGCTTCTCGGCCGAGGTGCGCGTCAGCGCGTCGACGCTTTCGGGCCGTGCGTACGCCTGCAGCAGGTCGAGTTCCGTCCACGGTTCCAGGTCGCCGTCGCCGACCCCTTGCAGAGCGTCGGCGAGGGCCTTGAGTTCGTCACGCCGGGACGCCAGTCCCGGGTGATCGGCTATGTCTCTGAGCTGCTTGGCGACGGCAGCGCTGTCCGCCAGGGCCCCAACGGGCATTCCCCCACCCCTACCGAAAGACACGGGGGCCGGCCTCAGGCCCCCCGCGCGCCCCCGGCGTGGGACCGTCCCGCCCCCTGCGACCAGCCGTCCGGCGGTCGTCGGTGAGCGCCGATCGTAACGCACCTCACGGACTTACAATCCGGACTCGACAAACCGTCAACTAACCTTCTGCGAGGGCGAGATGAGCACCGACGACCGCCGACGCGGAGTGATCCGACTGCGGCCCGCACGCACGTACGAGGGGAGCGTTCCGGCCGCTCCCGCGCATACGGCGCCCACGGTGGTCCTTCCGGTCCTGACCAGGGACGTTCCACAGGCCCGCCTGGGCGGACGGGGGGTGCTCCAGGCCAACCTCAACTGGCGTCCCGGCACGGGTGCGGACCTGGACCTCGGGTGCCTGACGCAGTTGAAGGACGGCAGCGGTATGGCGGTCCAGGCCCTCGGCGGAGCGTATGGATCCCTCGCATCATGGCCGTATGTCGCCCTCGACCAGGACGACCGGACGGGCTCGTCCTCGGACGGCGAGACTCTCCGGGTGAACCTGGAGCACCGGGCCCTGTTCCGGCAACTGCTGTTCTACGTATACGTGTACGAGGGCGCCGCCGACTTCCAGCGGCTGGGCGCCACGGTCACCGTGACCGCCCCGGGCGACAACGGCTGCGTGATCGTCCTGGACGACTCGCCGCCCGGCGCGACGGCCTGCGCGATCGCCCTGATCACCCCGCTCGGCACGGACCCCGCCGGCGGCTTCTCGGTCCGCCGCGAGGTCCGCTGGTTCACCGAGAACCCGGCGATGTTCCAGCAGGAACAGATCGACCGCGCCTACGGCTTCGGCTTCACATGGACCCCGGCGACGAAGCCTCCCCGGCAGTGAGGCCGGTCTCGAGCAGGTCGAGCGGGTCCTGCGGAGCGGGCAACGACGGCACGCAGGCCGCACGGGCGTAGACGTTGAACCCGGGGCCCGATGCGGCGTGCACCCCGGACGAGGACGGGGTCCGAGCCGACCCGGGCGCATCGACTCACTCCGGGGCGCGCACTTGAGCGGTTCAGCACGTCGTGCGCCGCGCGATCCCCCTGCGCCCCACTGCGCGCCTGCGGCAGGACGCGGTGGAACGCGTCCTGCCGGGGGCCGTTCCGTACGTGGTGCGTGCCTACGGCAGGTTGCGCGCCATCACGATGCGCTGGACCTGGTTCGTGCCCTCGTAGATCTGCGTGATCTTGGCGTCGCGCATCATGCGCTCGACCGGGTAGTCACGGGTGTAGCCGTAGCCGCCGAGGAGCTGGACGGCGTCGGTGGTGATCTCCATGGCGACGTCGGAGGCGAAGCACTTGGCGGCGGCGCCGAAGAAGGTCAGGTCGCCGTCGACGCGCTCGGACTTCGCGGCGGCCGCGTAGGTGAGCTGGCGGGCGGCCTCCAGCTTCATCGCCATGTCGGCGAGCATGAACTGGACGCCCTGGAAGTCGGCGATGGCCTTGCCGAACTGCTTGCGCTCCTGGACGTAGCCCTTGGCGTAGTCGAGGGCGCCCTGGGCGATGCCGAGAGCCTGGGCCGCGATGGTGATGCGGGTGTGGTCCAGGGTCTTCATCGCGGTGGCGAAGCCGGTGCCCTCCGCGCCGATCATGCGGTCGGCGGGGATGCGGACGTTGTCGAGGTAGACCTCGCGGGTCGGGGAGCCCTTGATGCCGAGCTTCTTCTCCGGGGCACCGAAGGAGACGCCCTCGTCGGACTTCTCGACGACGAACGCGGAGATGCCCTTGGAGCGCTTCTCCGGGTCGGTGACGGCCATGACCGTGTAGTACTCGGAGACGCCGGCGTTGGTGATCCAGCGCTTCACGCCGTTGAGGACGTAGTGGTCGCCGTCCCGGACGGCCTTGGTCTTCATACCGGCGGCGTCGGAGCCGGCGTCCGGCTCGGAGAGGCAGTACGAGAACATCGCGTCGCCCTTGGCGAGCGGGCCCAGGTACTTCTTCTTCAGGTCCTCGGAGCCGGAGAGGATCACGGGAAGCGAGCCGAGCTTGTTCACGGCCGGGATGAGGGAGGAGGAGGCGCAGACACGTGCCACTTCCTCGATGACGATGACGGTCGCCAGGGCGTCGGCGCCGGCGCCGCCGTAGTTCTCCGGCACGTGCACGGCGTGCAGGTCGGAGGAGACCAGGGCGTCGAGGGCCTCCTGCGGGAAGCGGGCTTCCTCGTCCACGGCCGCCGCGAACGGAGCGATCTTCGCCTCGGCGAGCGAGCGGACCGTGTCGCGGAGCATCTCGTGCTCTTCGGAAAGACGGTACAGGTCGAAATCGGCCGATCCTGCCAAGATCTCTCACTCCCCAGAGGTGTTGCTAACTACCGTTAAGTAACCGAATTTTAGTGGCCCGCCGGGGCGTGGGCATACGTGAGCTTGCTGACAGCGGAAAGAGTGCCCGCCGGGACGCCCGACTATGCTCGGGCCCGCAGTCCTGACGGCGCCGCGCGCCGACCCCGTCTTACCTGGAGCTCCGCATGCCCCTCAAGATCACCGTGATCGGCACCGGCTATCTCGGCGCCACGCACGCCGCGGCGATGGCGGAGCTGGGGTTCGAGGTGCTGGGCCTGGACGTGGTGGAGGAGAAGATCCGGATGCTCTCCTCCGGGCGCGTCCCCATGTACGAGCCGGGGCTCGAGGAGCTGCTGAGCAAGCACGTCGACGGCATCGAGGGATCGACCGGCCGGCTGCGGTTCACCACCTCCTGGGAGGAGGTCGGGGAATTCGGCGACGTGCACTTCGTGTGCGTGAACACTCCGCAGAAGCACGGCGAGTACGCGTGCGACATGAGCTTCGTCGACGCTGCGTTCCGGTCGCTGGCCCCGCACCTGCGGCGGCCCGCGCTGGTCGTCGGCAAGTCGACCGTGCCGGTGGGCAGCGCCGAGCGGCTCGCGGCGGCCCTGGCCGAACTGGCTCCCGCGGGAGCGGACGCCGAACTCGCCTGGAACCCGGAGTTCCTGCGCGAGGGCTTCGCCGTGCGGGACACCCTGCACCCGGACCGGATCGTCGTCGGTGTGCGCAGCGAGCGGGCCGAGAAGCTGCTGCGCGAGGTGTACGCCACACCGGTCGCCGAGGGTTCGCCGTTCGTGGTGACGGACTACCCGACCTCCGAGTTGGTGAAGACCGCGGCGAACTCCTTCCTGGCCACGAAGATCTCCTTCATCAACGCCATGGCCGAGGTCTGCGAGGCCGCCGACGGCGACGTCGTGAAGCTGGCCGAGGCGATCGGCCACGACGACCGCATCGGCAGGAAGTTCCTGCGGGCCGGGATCGGCTTCGGCGGCGGCTGCCTGCCGAAGGACATCCGCGCGTTCATGGCCCGTGCCGGCGAACTGGGCGTCGACCAGGCGCTGACGTTCCTGCGCGAGGTCGACTCGATCAACATGCGGCGGCGCGGCCACATGGTGGAGCTGGCCCGCGAGGCCGTGGGCGGCGGGTCCTTCCTCGGCAAGCGGGTCGCGGTGCTCGGTGCCACCTTCAAGCCCGACTCGGACGACGTCCGTGACTCGCCGGCACTGAACGTGGCCGGGCAGATCCACCTCCAGGGCGGCCAGGTCACCGTCTACGACCCGAAGGGCATGGACAACGCCCGGCGCCTCTTCCCGACGCTCGGGTACGCGGACACCGCGCTGGAGGCGGTGCGGGGTGCGGACGTCGTCCTCCACCTGACGGAGTGGGCCGAGTTCCGCGCCCTCGACCCGGCGGAGCTGGGCGGGGCCGTGGCGCACCGGATGATCCTCGACGGCCGCAACGCGCTGGACGCCGAGCTGTGGCGCGGGGCGGGCTGGACGTACCGCGCGATGGGCCGGCCCCGGGCCTGAGGGTCCCTCGACGACAAGGCGCCCCGGACCGGTCGAGCCGGTCCGGGGCGCCTTCGTCGTGCGACGTCAGTAGTTGACGTGCTCGGACCAGAGCCAACCGACCTTGCCGGTGACGATCACCTTCCCGTAGAACCACGTGTTGCCGTAGCCGTTCTTGGTGCTGCAGTACACCCGGAACGCCTCGGCGCCCGGCAGGACGCCCCTCTTGGAGAACTTCTGCCCAGGGCCGGACCGGACCGGGACGTCGTCCAGGTTGTGCGAGTACGCCGTGAAGTCACGGTTGTTCTTCGTGCATCCCTCGGTACCGACGGCCGAGGCCGTCGGGGCGATGGTGACGACGCCTCCGATGGTGAGCGCGGTCACCGCACCGAAGGTGGCGAGCTTCCTGGCCATGTGGCGCATGTCTTCCTCCCCGTCATACGGCCGTCCGCGCTGCGGACGGCACGTGCCGGAAGACGCCCGGGCGAGTCGGATGCCGGCTCGGCCGATGGGGCGCGGCCGGTTACCCCCGGAATATCTCCCTCAGATCACATTGCGGCCTCACTTGTATCACCGTGTTGTCATGCACCGCTAACTCACCCCCCGTGATCATCTGCACCCGACGGGGCAAGCCGGCGCTCCTCAGGAAGCGCAGAGGCAGAACGGATGACCCGCCGGATCCGCGTACACACGCCAGGTCCGCGAGTGGTCCGCCGTGTCGAGCGGCGTGGCGCCCAGGGCGAGCACCTGGGACTCCGCGACGTCGAGGTCGTCGACGGTGAGGTCGAGGTGGAGCTGCTGCGACGCCTCCGGGGACGGCCACTTCGGCGGGACGTGGCCCGGCGCGACCTGGAAGGCCAGCGGTGTGCCGCCGTGGCCCTTCAGCTCGACCCAGCCCTCTCCGTCGTCCTCGATCTCACCCCCCAGCAGTTCGGCGTAGAACGCGGCGAGCGCGACCGGGTCGGGACAGTCCAGGGCAACGGTGCCCAATGCGGCGATGGCCATGATGACGCCTCCCTGTCGTGTTACCGGTACATCGGAAGCACCGGTAACGGTTACCCCATGGTGGCGCAGTAGAGGTAACGTCGCAAGCATGAATGAGAGGGCGCCCGCTCCCGGAGGACTCGCAGTCGTGGAGGCGCTGGTCAACACGCTGGACGTCGAGACCGGCGCGGACGCCCTGGACACATCCGAGGGGCGGACCCGCTTCGGTCTTGCCGAGTCCGACGTGGCGGCCGCCCGGGAACTGCGGGAGGCACTGCGCGCCGCCTGTCTGGCGCACGCCGGCCACGCCGCGCCCTCCGGGTCGCTGGAACGGCTCCTGTCGGACGCCCCGCTGCTGGTCGTCCTCGACGACGCCGGCGCCGCCTCGCTCCGCCCCGCCGACCCGTCGGCGCTGGCCTCCCGCGTCGCCGTCGCGATCGCCGACGCGCAGGCGGACGGCACCTGGCTGCGCCTGAAGGCGTGCGAGGCGGAGGACTGCCGGTGGGCCTACTACGACAGGAGCCCGGCCGGCCGCAGCCGCTGGTGTTCCATGGCGGTCTGCGGCAGCCGGGCGAAAATGCGCACGTACCGGGCACGCCGGGGCACGTGAGCGGGTGGATCAGGCCTGGTCGAGTGCCTCGATCGTGGCGTTCGACGGTCCCCGCCGCCCCTGGAGGTCACGGGCCACGGCCTCCGCGTCGCGGAGCGTGCGCACGGCGTTCCGCCAGGTGAGCTTGGCGAGGTCGGCCCGGGACCAGCCGCGGGTGAGGAGTTCCGCGATCAGGTTCGGATAACCGGAGACGTCGTCGAGCCCCGCGGGGGTGAACGCCGTGCCGTCGTAGTCGCCGCCGATGCCGATGTGGTCGACGCCGGCGACCTCGCGCATGTGGTCGAGGTGGTCGGCGACCGTGGCCGCTGTGGCGACCGGACGGGGACGGGCGGCCTCGAAGGCACGGTGGACCGCCATGCCCCGCGCGGTGGTGTCCAGCGGGTGCAGCCCGTGGGCACGCATGTTCTCGTCCGCTGCCGCGGTCCACTCGACGGCCGCCGGGAGGACGAACTTCGGGACGAACGTCACCATGGCGATGCCGCCGTTCGCGGGGAGCCGTCCGAGCACGTCGTCGGGCACGTTGCGCGGATGGTCGCAGACCGCGCGCGCCGAGGAGTGGGAGAACACCACCGGGGCGACGGAGGTGTCGAGGGCGTCCCGCATGGTCGTGTCCGCGACATGCGACAGGTCCACCAGCATGCCCGTGCGGTTCATCTCGCGGACGACCTCGCGGCCGAAGGCGCTGAGCCCGCCGGCCCTCGGGGCGTCGGTCGCCGAGTCCGCCCAGTCGATGCTGTCGTTGTGCGTCAGCGTCATGTAGCGCACGCCGAGGGCGTACAGCGCGCGCAGGGTGGCCAGCGAGTTGTTGATGGAATGACCGCCCTCGGCCCCCATCAGGGAGGCGATGCGTCCCTCGGCGCGCGCCTGCTCCATGTCGTCCGCGGTCAGCGCGCGGGCCAGGGCGTCCGGGTGGCGGGCGAGGAGCTGTGCGACGCAGTCGATCTGCTCCAGCGTGGCGCTGACCGCGCTGTCCCCGGCGAAGTCGGACCGCACGTACACCGACCAGAACTGGGCGCCGACACCCCCGGCCCGCAGCCGGGGGATGTCGGTGTGGAGTGTGCCGCGCCGGTCGCCGCCGATGTCGAGGCGGTCCAGGTCGTAGCGGACGTGCTGGCGCAGCGCCCACGGCAGGTCGTTGTGACCGTCGACGACGGGGAACTCGGCGAGGAGTTCCCGCGCCTCCGCGTCCCGTGCCGCAGCGGCCCGGTGCGGATCGGTCCGGTCCGGCACGACCCCGTCGGCGGCAGTGTCTCCGGTGGGCCGCGTCACTTGGCGAATCCGAAGGAGGACGAGCCCTCGACCTTCTGGCGGAGCCGCTTGCCCTTCTCGGTCGCCTGCTCGTTCAGCTCCTGCTGGAAGTCCTTCATCCGGCCGAGCAGCTCGCCGTCGTGCACGGCGAGGATCCGGGCGGCTAGCAGGCCGGCGTTACGGGCGCCGCCGACCGAGACGGTGGCCACGGGCACGCCTGCGGGCATCTGGACGATGGACATCAGCGAGTCCATGCCGTCGAGGTGCTTCAGCGGCACCGGCACCCCGATCACCGGGAGCGGGGTGACCGACGCGAGCATGCCGGGCAGGTGAGCGGCCCCGCCGGCACCGGCGATGATCGCCTTGAGCCCCCGCTCGGCGGCCTCCTCGCCGTACGCGATCATCTCGCGCGGCATGCGGTGGGCGGAGACCACATCGACCTCGTAGGGGATCTCGAACTCGTCGAGGGCCTGGGCGGCGGCCTCCATGACCGGCCAGTCCGAGTCGGAGCCCATCACGATGCCGACGACGGGGGAGGACTGGCTCTCGGGTACGGACTCGCTCATTCGGTGATCGTTCCTCGGAGGTAGTCGGCGGCGTGGCGGGCGCGTGCGCGTACGTCGCCCAGGTCGTCGCCGTAGGTGTTGACGTGGCCGACCTTGCGTCCGGGCTTCACGTCCTTGCCGTACATGTGGATCTTCAGCTGCGGGTCGCGGGCCATGCAGTGCAGGTAGGCCGCGTACATGTCGGGGTAGTCGCCGCCGAGCACGTTCGACATGACCGTCCAGCGCGCCCGCGGGCGCGGGTCGCCGAGCGGCAGGTCGAGCACGGCCCGCACGTGGTTGGCGAACTGGGAGGTCACGGCGCCGTCCTGGGTCCAGTGCCCGGAGTTGTGGGGGCGCATGGCGAGCTCGTTGACGAGGATGCGGCCGTCGGACGTCTCGAAGAGTTCGACGGCGAGATGGCCGACGACACCGAGGGCCTCGGCGATGCGCAGGGCGAGCTCCTGGGCCTGGCCGGACAGTTCGTTGGGGAGGCCGGGAGCCGGCGCGACGACCGTGTCGCAGATCCCGTCGACCTGGACGGACTCCACCACGGGGTAGGACACCGCCTGCCCGTGCGGGGACCGCACCACATTGGCCGCGAGCTCGCGCACGAAGTCCACCTTCTCCTCGGCGAGGACGGGGACACCGGCCCGGAAGGGGTCCGCCGCGTCCTCCTGGAAGCGTACGAACCACACCCCCTTGCCGTCGTATCCGCCGCGCACCGTCTTGAGGATCACGGGGAATCCCCCGACCTCCTCGGCGAAGGCCGCCACGTCCGCCGGATCGCTCACGATCCGGTGGCGCGGGCAGGGCACACCGATCTCGGTGAGCTTCGCGCGCATCACGCCCTTGTCCTGGGCGTGCACCAATGCGTCGGGCCCCGGCCGGACGGGGATGCCGTCCGCCTCCAGGGCCCGTAGGTGCTCGGTGGGTACGTGCTCGTGATCGAAAGTGATCACGTCGCAGCCCCGCGCGAACTCGCGCAACGTGTCCAGATCGCGATAGTCGCCGATGACGACGTCGCTCACGACCTGGGCCGCCGAGTCCTGCGGAGTGTCACTGAGGAGCTTGAATCTGATGCCGAGGGGGATGCCCGCCTCGTGGGTCATACGGGCGAGCTGGCCGCCGCCGACCATGCCGACTACCGGGAACGTCACCACTCCAGGGTATCCGCAGGTCCGACGCGCCCCGCGGGGCGTCCCGGGCACGCGGGACCGCGGGTGGTTAGCATTGCGGCGTCGACGCAATCGATCGGGAGGCCGAACGATCACCATGAGTGGACGGCGCGCTCTGCGCGAACGCCTGTCGGGGCTCTTCCGCGAGGCCGCCAAGTTCGGCACCGTCGGCGCGTTCGGCTTCCTCGTCAATCTGGTCGTCTTCAACCTGTGCGTGCACATGCTCGGGCTGGCCGTGGTGCGGTCCGGGGTCATCGCGACGGTCGTCGCCATCGGCACGAACTACCTCGGCAACCGCTACTGGACGTACCGGGACAGCGACAAGTCCCGGCACAGCCGTGAACTGTCGCTGTTCCTGCTGTTCAGCGGTATCGGGCTGGTCATCGAGAACGGGATCCTGGCGCTGTCCCACTACGGCTTCGGCTTCACGTCGACCGTGGCGGACAACGTCGCGAAGAACGTGGTCGGACTGGGTCTCGGCACGGTCTTCCGCTTCTGGTCGTACCGCACGTGGGTGTTCAAGGCCCTCCCGGCGGAGCGGACCGTCACCACGGAGGCGGTCGTCGCCACGGAAGCCACCGTTGCTGCGGAGGCGGCCGCGGCCGGTCCGGCTCACGCGAGCCACGACGCTGCGGCCGACGGCGGCCGGCCGGTCGATTCCGAGACCGTACGGGCGGCCGAATCGATCCTGGAGCAGTCCTCGCGGCCGGCGGTCACACGGCGCTGAGGCCGGTCACGGTCGCCTGTCGCGGACGGCCGGTCATCTGATCGTCTTCTCGTCGGACCGGCCGTCGCGCCGTTCCCTCGCCTCCCGGCCCAGGAACAGCGCGAAGACCGGCGGCTGCTGCTGGAGCATCTCCAGGCGGCCGCCGTCCGCCTCCGCGAGATCGCGCGCCACGGCCAGGCCGATGCCCGTGGAGTTCCGGCCGCTGATCGTCCGCTCGAAGATCCGCGCCCCGAGCTCCGGCGGCACGCCCGGCCCCTCGTCGGTGACCTCCACGACGGTCTGGTTCCCGGTGACCCGGGTGCGCAGCGCCACCGTGCCGCCGCCGTGCATCAGCGAGTTCTCGATCAGCGCGGCGAGCACCTGGGCCACCGCGCCCGGCGTGCCGACCGCCTTCAGGCCCTGCTTCCCGGAGCGCACGATCGCCCGTCCCGCGCTGCGGGCGACCGGCCGCCACTCCTCCACCTGCTGCTTGACCACCTCGTCGAGGTCGAAGGCGACCGCGGACCCGGTGCGCGGATCCCGCGCGTTCGTCAGCAGGCGCTCCACGACGTCGGTGAGCCGTTCGACCTGGGTGAGGGCGACCATGGCCTCCTCCTTGACCGTGTCCAGGTCGTCGGTCGTGGCGATCTCCTCCAGGCGCATCGACAGCGCGGTCAGCGGGGTGCGCAGCTGGTGCGAGGCGTCCGCGGCGAGCCGTCGCTCCGCGGTGAGCATGCGCGCGATCCGCTCGGCCGAGGAGTCCAGCACATCGGCGACCCGGTCCAGCTCGGGCACGCCGTACCGCTTGTGCCGCGGCCGTGGGTCCCCCGAGCCGAGCCGCTCGGCGGTCTCCGCGAGGTCGGTGAGCGGCGAGGCGAGCTTGTTGGCCTGGCGCACGGCGAGCAGGACGGCCGATACGACGGCGAGCAGGGCGACGGCCGCGATGATGAGCAGGGTGCGGCCCACTTCGCGGGTGACGGTGGCACGGGACTCCTCGACGGTGACCGCTTCACCGCGGTCGCCTTGCGCGGTGCCCCTGATGACGCTTCCCCCGGGCTGGCTCCCGATGTCGATCGGGGAGCGTCCCGGCAGCTCGATGCGGGCGTAGCGGCCGGGTGCCAGCTGCCGGGCCAGCGCCTCCGGGGAGATCTGCTCCCTGGCCAGCAGCCGGCCCTCCACCGAGCTGACCAGGCGCAGCGCCTCCGAGTTCACGCTCTCCTGCGCGCTGCTGCTGATCGTGCGGGTCTCGACGATGACGAGCGAGACGCCGAAGACGGCGATCACGACGAGCACCACGGCGAGCGTGGAATTGATCAGGCGGCGGCGCACGGTGCTCTGCTAACTCTTCTCGAACCGGAATCCGACGCCGCGCACGGTGGCGATGTAGCGGGGGTTGGCGGCGTCGTCGCCGAGCTTCTTGCGCAGCCAGGAGATGTGCATGTCGAGCGTCTTGGTGGACGACCACCAGGTGGTGTCCCAGACCTCGCGCATCAGCTGGTCACGGGTGACGACACGGCCGGCGTCCCGGACCAGCACCCGCAGCAGGTCGAACTCCTTGGCGGTGAGCTGGAGCTCCTCGTCGCCCATCCAGGCGCGGTGCGACTCTACGTCGATCCGCACGCCGTGCGTGGCGGGCTGCGGGGCCGGCTCGACGGAGCCGCGCCGGAGCAGCGCCCGGACCCGGGCGAGCAGCTCGGCGAGGCGGAACGGCTTGGTGACGTAGTCGTCGGCGCCGGCGTCGAGGCCGACGACCGTGTCGACCTCGTCGGCCCGTGCGGTCAGCACCAGGATGGGAACGGTGTGACCGTCGGCGCGCAGTCTGCGGGCGACCTCCAGCCCGTCCATCCCGGGCAGTCCGAGGTCCAGTACGACCAGATCGACCCCGCCCTGGAGGCCGGCGTCCAGCGCGGCGGGACCGTCCTCGCGGACCTCGACCTCGTAACCCTCCCGGCGCAGGGCACGCGCCAGCGGCTCGGAGATGGATGCGTCGTCCTCGGCGAGCAGTACACGGGTCATGCAGTGATGGTAGTCCGCGTGGGCTACAGACCGTGAGGTGATCGACAAGCCCTGCGAGACAGTGTGGCGATCCTGTTGAACACCTTCGAATGCGATGTGACGACTCCTTGATCACCTGTGATACACGTCTCAACTCCTTCCATATGGGGCACTCTCGTGACGTATGGTGGCCAGCGCGCCTGTAGCACGACTCAGGGACCTTTGGCTGAATATCGGCCAAGGGTCTCTTTTCTGCGCGTGCCCGGTCACGGCCGGTCACGGGCGTGCAGTGAATGACCTGGGCCGGGCCTCTCGCGCGATGCCGCTCGTGGGGTGTGGACCCCGGTGCGGACTTGCTCCTTCTGCTCCCCCGGACCGGGGACGAGGCCCCCTGGGCGTGAGTACGGGGCTCCTCCGCGCCGGTGCCGGCCGCCCCCCACCGCGGGCGCGACACCGCTCACAAGGCGCGCGTCCCGAACACACGAGGATCGACATGGCGTCCAGCCTGACGAAGGACCCGGCCGGCTCTGCCGTCCAGAGGACCTTCTTCGGCCACCCCCGGGGACTGGCCACCCTCTTCATGGCGGAGATGTGGGAGCGCTTCAGCTTCTACGGCATGAAGGCCCTGCTGCCGCTCTATCTGCTCTCCGGCGGTCCGGACGCGGCCAAGGACGCCCTCGGCGGCGGTCTCGCGATGTCCGTGGCCACGGCGACGGCCATCACGTCGATCTACTCGGCGATGGTCTACCTGCTGTGCCTGCCGGGCGGATGGTTCGGCGACCGCGTGTGGGGTCCCCGGAAGACGGTCACCATCGCCGCCTTCGTCATCATGGCCGGTCACCTGTGCCTGGCGCTGCCCGGCCAGGCCGCCTTCTTCGGCGGCCTCGTCCTCGTCGCGCTCGGTTCGGGTCTGCTGAAGGCCAACATCTCGACCATGGTCGGGCACCTGTACGACGGTCCTGAGGACCCGCGTCGTGACGGTGGCTTCACGCTCTTCTACATGGGCGTCAACATCGGCGCCTTCTTCGCGCCGCTGGTCATCGGCACCATCGGCCAGACATTCAACTGGCACCTCGGCTTCGCCCTCGCCGCGGCCGGTATGGCGCTGGGCCTCGCCCAGTTCCTGCTGGGTACCCGCCACCTGAGCCCCCGCAGCGACCTCGTCCCGACGCCGCTGCCCGCCGAGGAACGCCGCGCGATCCTGCGCAAGGGCCTGCTGTGGCTGGGCGCCTCCGTGCTCTTCTACGGCGTGGTCGTCGCCGCCGGCCTCTACACGCTGAACTGGGCGCTGGTCCCGATCACCCTCGTCGGTCTGCTCATCCCGGTGTACGTCCTCGTGCGGATCAAGCGCGACAAGGACCTCACCAACGCCGAGCAGTCGAAGATGTCCGGATACATCTGGTTCTTCGTCGCGGCCGCCGTGTTCTGGATGATCTACGACCAGGGCGCCTCGACCATGGCGATCTTCGGCGAGACGAAGACGACCGGTCAGATCTTCGGGATCGACTTCCCGAGCTCGTGGTTCCAGTCGGTGAACCCGCTGTTCGTCATGGCGCTCGCCCCGGTCTTCGCCTGGCTGTGGCTGTGGCTGGCGAAGAAGAACCAGGAGCCGAGCACCGTGGTGAAGTTCGCCATGGGTCTGTGGCTCATCGGAGCGTCCTTCATCGTCTTCGTCCTGCCGATGGCGACCACCACGGACGGCACGAAGGTCAGCCCGATGTGGCTGGTTTCCATCTACTTCATCCAGACCGTCGGTGAGCTGTGCGTCTCCCCCGTCGGCCTGTCCGTGACCACGAAGATGGCGCCCCAGAAGTACGCCAGCCAGATGCTGGGCGTCTGGTTCCTCGCGGTCACCGCCGGTGACTGCATCACCTCCCTGATGTCCCTGGCGGGCATGAACCTCAACGGAACAACCATGGTCGGCATCGAGGGCAGCCTGGCCGTGGTCGCCGGTTTCGCGGTGTACATGTACCGCAACCGGGTCAAGGCACTCATGGGCGACGTGCACTGACGCGTCCGGCGCTCACGACGGTGGAGGAGCCCCGCACCCGGGTGGTGCGGGGCTCCTTCGTTCGCTGCCGTTCGTCGCGTTCGGCGCAGGTTCCTCGCACCGTGCCGCTTCCTCGCGTTGCCGCCCCGGTTCAGCGGGAGGAGCCGCGGAGGCGGTTCCACGGGGTGAAGGTGAAGACCGCGCCGCCGAGGAGGAGCACCGTGCCGGCGACGAGGGCGAGTGCCCGCAGGGAGGCGTGGCCCTCCGTGCCCGTCTCGGCGAGGCCCCCGCTCGTACCGCCGCTCGTGCCCGCCGAGCCGGTGCCGCCGCCCGAGGCGCCGGAGGACCCGCCGGACGTGGTCGTACCGCCGGCGGTGCCGCCCGGCTGGGCCTCCGTGGTGAGTTCGAGCGAGACCCCGGTGGCGGACGCCTCGCAGGGAATGGTGATCTTCTGGCCGCCCATGGTGACGTCGATGGTCAGCGCGCCGGGGCTGAGTGTCGCCTTGCCGCTCGCACCTGGCTTGTAGGTGCCGGTCATGTCCGGGAGGGAGACCGGGTCGCCCTGCTTGATCGGGTCCTTGTTCGCGGGACCGGTCACGGTCACCGCGCCCTTGTCCGCGCCGCCGACCGTGATCCGCATGCTGGGTTTGAGGGAGTTCGCCGGCAGCGGGGCGGGGCTGGTCATGACGGCCTTGCCGGTCCTGACGGTGAGGTCGTAGGAACCGCCGCTCCTCTTCGCGTCGACCGTGACCGGGGACTTGACGCCCTGCGGCCCGGGCGGCCGGCAGTCGAACGTCACCATGACCTCCTTGCCCGGGAAGTCGGTCGGCCCGCCTCCGCCGGTACTGCCGCCGGACGCGGCACCGCCCGAGGTGGTCCCTCCCGAGGTGGTCCCGCCGCTCGTCGTACCGCCGGAGGCCGTGGTCCCGCCGGAGGTCGTCGTGCCCCCGGAGGTGGTCGTACCGCCCGACGTGGTGGTGCCCCCGGAGGTGGTCGTACCGCCGGACGTGGAGGTGCCGCCCGAGGTGCTCCCACCGCCGTCCGTCACCTTGATCGTGGCGGCGGCCTTCACGGTCTCCTTGGGCGAGCACTTGGTGTCCGTCGACAGCGGCTTGCTGACGTTGATGGTGTACTTGTCGGGCGTCAGCGTCACCTCGCCGGCCGCCGTCAGCTTCAGTCTGCCCTTCATGTCGGACAGCACCATCGGGCTGTTCTTCGGGATGGGCGGGTTCTGCCTGGGCCCCTCCACGGCCAGTTCGCCGGTCGCCGAGCCGCCCAGTTTGATCACGCCGGTCGGCTTGACCGTGTCCTTCTCCAGGTCGAGCACATCGGGGTTCCCGGACGCGGCCTCGACCGTCTTCCAGACCACCTCGACCTCGTCACCGACCTTCGCCTCGGCGGGTGCCGTGACAAGCACCTTCGTCGTGCCCTGGACCGGCGGCATCCCGGAGATCGGGGGCGGGATGCACTCCGTCCGGTACGCCACTTCGGCTGCCTGTGCGGGGCTCGCGGCCAGCAGGATCCCCGCGCCTCCGAGCATCAGCGCGACTCCGGCCGCGCTCATCCTCCGTTGGATGTCCACGAACGTCCCTTCGTCGTCGGCCCGCCGGGGGGCCGGTTCCCTTGCGGTGCGGAGTCGGGGGTGAACCACGGCAGGCCGGCCGTGGTGCCGGGCGGCCGCGACGAACCGCCCACGGGTCCCGGGCCGGACGGCGACCGGCGGGCGCGCCCTGGACGTCCCGCGCGGGGGCCGCGCGTACGGTGGCGGCCGGGCCGGGGCCGCACCCGGTCGACGACCGCCATTCCGATGCGGAACACGGCGGCCGGCACGACCAGGCAGAGCAGGATCCAGAACACCGTCACGCCCCAGGGCCGCGACACCCCCCAGGGCTGCTCGACGAGCACCTTGCCCCCGTACTCGACCGACACGAGGTAGTCGCCGTGCGCTCCGGCGGCCAGCTGGACGGGCAGCGCGACACGCGCCTTCCGGCCGGGCGCGACGGTGCCCCGCCACTGCCGTTCCTCCCAGGCGGGGGCGAACACGCCGTGCGAGGTGCCGAGCCGGAACACCGGGTCCACGACCGGTGCGGACCCGAGGTTGCCGACGGTGAACACGACTTTCCGTGTCGGCGGCGCGCCGAAGGTGGTGAGGATGCCGTCCGAACCGTCGAGCCGGGTCGCGGCCAGGACCGCCAGCCGGCCCGCGCCGGCGGCCCGGGGCAGCGCCGCGACGGGGTGCCCGACGACGGTGAACGGCACGTCCCTCACCGCCGGTTCCCCGGTGACGGTGGCGATGTGCACCACGCACGGGCAGGGCTTGGGAGGTGCCGCCACCGGCAGTCGCGTGCCGAAGCCGCCCCGGTCGTCGGTGGTGACCGCGCGGCCGTCGGCGTTGGCACAGGAGTTGGTGCCGCCGATCACCCCCCGGTCCGGGGTGGACTGGCCGCAGATCAGCAGCATCAGCAGTGCCCGGGGGCGCCAGCCGGTGCCGCCGACGGTCAGGTCACCGCCCTTGGCGGCTTCCTTCCGGGAGAGGGTGACCGCAGGCCGGTCCGCCTCGGCCGCGGCGAGGGCCCGGCCGGGACCCGTCAGCACGGTGAGCGCGACGACGAGGAACGCCGCGGCCGTTCTGCCCAGGACGGTGACGCTCATCCGGTCTCCCCTCCGGCCCGCCGCCGCGGTCGTCGCCGTAAACTTCGCCGTGGTCGTCGTACGTACCGGACGGCGCCGGCTCCGCAGACGGCGATGAGCAGCACCGCCCCTGCCGCCAGGCCCCAGGGCAAGAAGACGGCGGACGTCGCGCCGGTCGCCCGCAGGCCGCCCGCGGCCGTGACGTCGAGCCGGACCTGCACCGAGTCCAGGGCCGGCCGGATGGCCAGGGGCTCGGTGAGTTCGACGCGCCGGCCCGGCGGTACCTCGATGTCCAGGGGCCGTACGTCGCGCCGCAGCCGTGTGCCGAACCGGCCGTCGGCGCGGACCGAGAGCCGGGGAGCGATCACCGTGTTCCCACGGTTGACCAGGGCGTACCGGACGAGGCCGCGATCGGCGTCGAAGCCGACGTCCTCGACGGTCAGCGCCGGCAGCCGGGCACCGGCGATGTGCAGCCGGAGCGGCACGGACGCCGCACGGCCGTCACCGGTCACCGTGATGTGCTCGGCCCGGTCGGCGGGGTGGGCGCCCGCCGGGACGGTGACGGTGAACGGCACGTCGGCACGGGTGCGGGCCGGGGTCCGTACGCGGGTCTCGGCGAAGCGGATCCAGTCGCTGCTGCCGCGGAGGGTGAACGTGCGGGTGGTGCGGCCGGTGTTGGTGAGGGAGAGGGTGTCGTCGAGCACCGCGCCGGGTGCGCCCTCCAGGTAGAAGGAGGGTCTGCCGTCGCGCGCCGCGCCACTCGTCGCGGGGGCCGCGGTCCAGCCCGGTCCGTCGTCCGGCCGTGCGGCCCCGGACGCCGGGTACGGGACGGCCGTCAGCAGCGCGGCGACGGAGACGGCGAGGACGGCCGGTGCGGTGCGGCTGCGACGGCGCGGCGGCATGGGCGGCTCCCTGGTGCAGGACGTGCGCAGGACTTACGGCGGGCGGCCTGCGGTGGTGCGGGACGTGTGCAGGGGTGCGGGGCGTGGTGGTGCTGGTCTTGTGCTGCGGTGCGGGGCGTGGTGGTGCGGGGGTACGCGCCGTGCGTAACGCGTGCGGTGGTGCCCGCGCGAACGGCGGTGCAGGACAGGTGCGGTGGCGCTGCTCCACGGTGCCGGCCGGGGATACGGGCCGGAAGATGCGGGCCGGAAGATGCGGGTGCGGCCCACCCTGCGACGACAGCCGCCGCACAATGGCCGCTCCACGACGGCCGTTGCCACGACGGCCGCGGCCGCTGCGACGACGGTCGGCTGTTGCGGAGACGGACGGTCGTCACGGAAGGCCAACGGCACCAGGGGGCGCGGTGCGGACGGCGGTCGCGGGGTGCGCCGCCGCGGGGACGAGGACAGTGAGGAGGGCAGGGCGGACGCGGTCGTGTCAGGCCTGGGTCGGCCGGGTCCTGCGGGTCAGCCACAGCACTCCCGCCACGCCCGTCAGCAGGACCGTTCCGCCGAGGGTGGCAAGGGCGGCCGCGGAGTCCAGGGGGCCGGTTCTGGGGAGTTGTCCCCCGGTGGACCCGCCGGCAGACGTGGAGCCGACGGCCGACATCGAGCCGCCGCCCGCAGCGGTGACGTCGAGTTCCAGCGAGGGCCCCGGCTTGTTCGCGGGGGTGCACGTCGTCGTCGTGCCGAGCGCCTTGATGGTCAGGACACCGGCGGTGAAGGTGACCTTGCCCGTCTTCTTCGGCGTGTACGTACCCGTCAGGTCACTTATCTTGATGGGGGTGTTGGCCGGGATCGCCGATGCGTTGGCGGGACCGGACACCGCGACCGTTCCGCTGTCGGCCCCTCCCAGCACGATGACCGCACTGGGGTTCATGGCACCGACGCCGAGTTCGACCGGGCTGGACGAGACGCCCTTCTGGAAGGACATGGTGAGCCGGTAGGCGCTGCCGCTCTTCACGGCCTTGATGTCGATCGGCGACACGGCACCCTTGTCCCCGATCGGGGTCTTGCACTGGTAGTTGACGTCCACGACGGCGGCCTGGGCGGTGGGGGCGGCCATCAGGACCACCGGGACCGCCACCGCAGCCGCCAGCGCGAGCGCTGTCCGCTTCTGGTACGACACCTCGAGTCCCCTCACACCGTAAGTTACTGACGCCACATCAGATGGGGCGCTCAAGGTACGCCTGGGACGTCGAGGAGGGAAGAGACGCAGCAGCGGCTGCTTACGCGGGGGCTGCCAGCTCCGCCCAGACGGTCTTGCCGGGGATGCCGGGCCGCCGCAGCACTCCCCAGTCGAGGCAGAGCCGCTGGACGATGAACATGCCGTGGCCGCCGGGTCGGCCCGCGCGGTGCGGGGTGCGCGGAGCCGGACGGCCGGCGCCCCGGTCGGCGACCTCCAGCCGGAGCACCTTTCCGTCGCAGGCGATGCGCAGTTCCTCGGGTCCTTCGGCGTGCAGGCAGGCGTTGGTGACCAGTTCGGAAACGACCAGCAGCACGTCCTCCGCGGCGGCCCGGCCGTCGGCGGTGGCGGCGGGCAGCCAGCCCCAGTCGTACAGCGCCTGGCGGGCGAAGTCACGGGCGAGCGGAACGATTCCGGCGGCGTCGGCCAGCGCGAGCGTGCGGTACCGGTCGAGGGGGGCCGGGGCGACCCCGTCCGGCCGTGGGCCGAGGTCGTCGCCCGGCGGATGCTGCCGGGTGCTGCTCATCAGCGCTTCACCTCACCGATTCACTGTTCATGGACACGGACCGTGTCGGCGGACCGTGCTGCTGGGGGCTGATGCCGGGTCTCTCCTGCCCGGCCGGAACGTGACGACACCCACGAGGCCGGGAGAGCCCGGGACGGGGGTGCGGGGCGGGCCGGAAGGCGTAGACAGGAGACGGGGGTCCGCCGCTGGAGGGGCCTGCGAGCGGCCCGGGCCTCAGGTGTCGGAGAGCGCCGCTTCGAGGGTGTCGTGCAGCGCGAAGACCGCGTCGGCTCCGGTGATCTCGAACACCCTGGCCATCACGGGCGGCATGCCTGCCAGATGAACCCCTCCCCCGGCCGCCTCGGCCCTGAGACGGGCACCGAGCAGCACGTTGAGCCCGGTCGAATCGCAGAACGTGAGACCGGAGCAGTCCACGACGAGCCGGTTGCGCCCCTGGGCCACCGCGCGGTCCAGCGGTTCGCGGAGCAGGCCGGCGGTGCTGTGGTCGAGCTCACCCACCGGTGTCACGACCTCGTTCCGGCCCTCGGCCCTGGCCTCGACACTCAGCCGGTTCCGGTGGGCGCTGCCGATCGTTCCACGGTCCATGCCGTCTCTCTCCGCCGTCCCGTCGCTGTCCTTGACGCCCGAGGAACATTACGCGTTCCTCACGCCGGCCGGTAGCCGAACAGCGTGACAAACCCAACTAACACGGACATTTGACACTTGCGACGGGCTGCCGGAAGCAGGTAGGGCTAGAAGGGACAGCTTTCGACACGGCCGGCTTTGGAGGCGCCGCACACCGCAGGATCACGTAGGGGCTTCGGCAGCCGCATGCCGAGAAGCACGGAGGTCACCCATGTCACCCCGGCTCGACGAATCGCACCCCGAGACGTCGGCACCGCACCACCACAGCAGGCCCTCCACGCTGGAGGACCTCCCTGAGATCCCGCCCTATGACGAGGTGGGTCCGGTGGACGCGAGGGCGCTGTCGAAGACGCTCTTCGACCGGCTCGACTCCCTCGAAGAAGGCACGCACGAATACGCGTACGTCCGCAGCACGCTGATCGAACTCAACCTCGCCCTGGTCAAGTTCGCCGCCTCCCGGTTCCGCACCCGCAGCGAACCCATGGAGGACATCATCCAGGTCGGCACCATCGGCCTCATCAAGGCGATCGACCGCTTCGACCTCAGCAGGGGCGTCGAGTTCCCCACCTTCGCGATGCCGACCATCATCGGCGAGATCAAGCGCTTCTTCCGCGACACCTCCTGGTCCGTGCGCGTCCCGCGCCGCCTCCAGGAACTGCGGCTCGACCTCGCGCGGGCGACCGACGAGCTCGCCCAGCGCCTCGACCGCGCCCCCACCGTCGCGGAACTGGCCGGGCACCTCGGGATCGACGAGCACGAGGTCGTCGAGGGCATGGCCGCCAGCAACGCCTACACGGCCGGATCGCTGGACGCCCAGCCGGACGAGGAGGGCGCGGACAGCACCCTCGCGGACCGCATCGGCTATGAGGACCACGGACTCGAAGGCGTCGAGTACATCGAGTCGTTGAAGCCGCTCATCGCGGAACTGCCCAGCCGTGACCGGAAGATCCTGTCGCTGCGGTTCGTCGCCGGCATGACCCAGTCCGAGATCGGCGAGGAACTCGGGATCTCGCAGATGCACGTGTCCCGGCTGCTGGCCCGTACCCTCCGCAGGCTCAGGCGCGCGCTCGTCGCCGAGGAGTAATCGCGTCGGCCCACGTCGGCGCCACGCCGCGGCCCCCCTTCCCGGGGCCGCGGCGGGTGCGTCGACGACGGATCAGAAGGCCACCGGTTCGCCCCGCCGCCAGACGCGGGACACCAGCGGAACGCCCGGCCGGTAGGCCAGGTGGACATGGCTGGGCGCGTCCAGCAGCGCCAGGTCGGCGCGGGCCCCGGGGCTGATCCTGCCCACGTCGGTGCGGCGCAGCGCAGCCGCGCCGCCCGCGGTGGCGGACCAGACCGCCTCGTCGGGGGTCATCCTCATGTCCCGCACGGCGAGGGCGATGCAGAACGGCATCGACGAGGTGAACGACGAGCCGGGGTTGCAGTCCGTGGACAGCGCGACCGTGACGCCCGCGTCGAGCAGACGGCGGGCGTCCGGCCATTCGGCGCGCGTGGAGAACTCGGCACCCGGCAGCAGCGTCGCCACCGTACGGCCGTTCGCGAGGGCGTCCACGTCGGCGTCGGTCAGATGGGTGCAGTGGTCGGCCGAGGCGGCGTCGAGCTCCACGGCGAGTTGTACGCCGGGCCCGTACGACAGCTGGTTGGCGTGCACGCGGGGGTGCAGACCGCGGGCCTTGCCGGCCGTGAGGATCGCGCGGGCCTGGTCGCCGTCGAAGGCGCCCTTCTCGCAGAACACGTCGATCCAGCGGGCGTGCGGCGCGCAGGCGTCGAGCATCTCGCCCGTGACCAGGGCGACGTACCCGGCCGGGTCGTCGGCGTAGTCGGGGGACACGATGTGGGCGCCCAGGTAGGTGACCTCGTCGGTGTGCTCGGCGGCGATGCGCAGGGCGCGGGCCTCGTCCTCGACGGTGAGGCCGTAGCCGGACTTGGTCTCGAAGGTGGTGGTGCCCTGGCGGAGCGCCTCGGCGAGGTAGCGGGCGACGTTGGCGGACAGCTCCGCGTCGGTCGCGGCGCGGGTGGCGGCGACGGTGGTGCGGATGCCGCCCGCGGTGTAGCCGCGGCCGGACATCCGGGCGTTGAACTCCGCCGTGCGGTCACCGGCGAAGACGAGGTGCGAGTGGGAGTCCACGAACCCGGGGATCAGGGCCCGGCCGCCGGCGTCGACCCGGTTGTCAGTGGCGGGTGCTTTGCTTGATTCACCGACCCAGACGATGTGGTCGCCGTCGATGACGACGGCCGCGTCCTGGATCAGGCCGAGGGGGGAACCGTCGCCGAGGGAGGGATCGTTGGTGACCAGGCTGGCGATGTTGGTGATGGTGGTGGCGGCCGCCGCCACGGGGCTGTTCGTGCTCGTGGGGGCGGACGTCGCCGGGTTGTCCGTGCTCGCGGGGCCCGTGTTCATGATGCGAGGTGTCTCCTTCAGTCGCGCAGGGCGGCGATCGAGTCCGCGAGGGCCCGCGGCACGTCCGGCACCAGCCGGTGGGCCCCGTCCCGGACGATGTGGCGGCCGTCCACGATCGTGTGCCGGACGTCCGCCGCGGACGCGGCGAATACGGCCGTCTCGGCGCCCAGCCGGGGCAGCGGCCCCGCGGTCCGGACGGAGTCCAGTGCGATCGTCGTGAGGTCGGCGAGGGCGCCGGGCTCGATCCGGCCGGCCTCGTCCCAGCCCAGTGCGGCGTGGCCGTCGGCCGAGGCCGCGTTCAGCAGGGCCGCGGCGGTCCAGTGGCCGCGGGTGCGGGTGCGCAGCCGTTCGTCGAGCTCCATGGCGCGGGCCTCTTCGAACAGGTCGATCACGGCGTGGCTGTCGCTGCCGAGGGACAGCGGCGAGCCGGCGCGCTGGAGCGCGGCGGCCGGTCCGATGCCGTCGGCCAGGTCGCGTTCCGTGGTGGGGCACATGCAGGTGCCGGTGGTGGTGCCGCCGAGGAGGGCGATGTCCTCGTCGGTCAGATGGGTGTTGTGGACTCCGGTGGTGCCGGGGCCGAGGACGCCGTGGTCGGCGAGCAGCCTGGTCGGGGTGACGCCGTGCGCGGCGAGGCAGGCCTCGTTCTCGGCGGTCTGCTCGGACAGGTGCACATGGAGCGGGGTGCTCCGGGCCCGGGACCATTCCGCCACGGTGGACAGTTCGGCGGCGGGCACGGCGCGTACGGAGTGGATGGCGGCGCCGATCCGGGCGTGGGCGCGTTCCTTGAGCAGGGAGGCGCGCTGGGCCCAGGCGTCGGCGGTGCCGTCGGAGAAGCGCTGCTGGTGCCGGTCGGGGGCCTTGCCGAAGCCCGACGAGAGGTAGCAGGTGTCGAGGAGGGTGATACGGATGCCGGCTTCGGCGGCCGCGGCGATCAGGGCCTCGCCCATGGCGTTGGGATCGCCGTAGGGGGCGCCGCCGGGTGCGTGGTGCAGGTAGTGGAACTCACCGACGGAGGTGATGCCGGCGAGCGCCATCTCGGCGTAGGCCGCGCGGGCGAGCGCGAAGTAGCTGTCGGGGGTGAGCTTCTCGGCGACCGAGTACATGACCTCGCGCCAGGTCCAGAAGGTGCCGGAGCCGACCTGGACGGTGCCGCGGAGCGCACGGTGGAAGGCGTGCGAGTGGGCGTTCGCCAGGCCCGGGAGGGTGAGTCCGCGCAGGGGCTCCGCGCCCGGCGGGGGCGTGGGCGTCCCGGTCCGGACGGCGGTGATGCGTCCGTCGGCGACCTCCAGGGCCACGCCCGGCTCGACATGGGTGCCGAGCCAGGCGTGCTCCAGCCAGTACGTCGTCACCTGCACGCGAGTCCTTCCAGTACGTCGGCGAGGGCGAGGACACCGGCGACGCAGTCGTCCTCGGCCGCGTTCTCGGCCGGGGAGTGGGAGACGCCGGTGGGGTTGCGTACGAACAGCATGGCGGTCGGGACCGAGGCGGAGAGGATTCCGGCGTCGTGTCCGGCGCCGGTTCCGAGCACGGGCGGCCTTCCGCCCAGCAGGCCGGAGATCTCGTCGCGCAACGCGTGCCCGAACTCGACCACGGGGGTGAACGACTCGCGGACGACGGTCAGGTCGACGCCGTCGCGGGCCGCGCGCTCCCGGGCCGCGGCCTCGATGCCGGCGACGACGGTGTCCAGGGTCTCCTGGTCGGTAGCGCGGGAGTCGAGCCAGCCGCGCACCAGCGACGGGATGGCGTTGACGCCGTTGGGTTCGACGGCGACCTTGCCGAAGGTGGCGAGGGCACCGGCGAGCTCGGCCTCGCGGCGGGCGGCGAGGACCGTCTCGGCGTAGGTGAGCATCGGGTCGCGCCGGTCGACTATGCGGGTGGTGCCGGCGTGATTGGCCTCGCCGGCGAAGTCGAACCGCCAGCGGCCGTGCGGCCAGATGGCGCTGGCGATGCCGACGGCGTCGCCGGACAGGTCCAGGGCCCGCCCCTGCTCGACGTGGAGTTCGACGAACGCGCCGATCCGGGCGAGGCGTTCGGGGTCGGCCCCGATGGCGTCCGGGTCGTATCCGGCGGCCTCCATGGCCTGCGGCAGGCTGATGCCGTCGGCGTCGCGCAGCCGGTGGGCCGCGTCACGGGTCAGCTGCCCGGCGGTGAGCCGGGAGCCGACGCAGGCGAGCCCGAACCGGGCGCCCTCCTCGTCCCCGAAGTTGGTGATGGCGAGGGGCTTGGTGAACTCCGCTCCCCTGCGCCGCAGTTCGTCGAGCGCCGCGAAGGAGGACACCACACCGAGGGGGCCGTCGAAGGCCCCGCCGTCGGGGACGGAGTCGAGGTGCGAGCCGGTGACGACGGCGTCGCCGGCCAGCGGGTCGCCCAGCCAGGCCCACTGGTTGCCGTTGCGGTCGACCTCGTGGACGAGCCCGCGTGCCTCCGCCTGTGTGCGGAACCACTCGCGGCACTCCAGGTCGGCACCGGTCCAGGAGTACCGCCGGTATCCGCCGCTGTCCGGGTGGCGGCCGACGGGGAGCAGCTCCTGCCACATCGCGTGGAAGGAGGAGCCGGTGGCCCCGCGGTCCGGCGCCGCAGCGGCGGCGCCGGACGGGACACGGCGGTCCGTGGTCACTCGGACTCCCGCATCGGCACGCGGACGTGCCGCTCGTCGGCCACGCGCTCGGCGATGTCGTAGCCCGCGTCGACGTGCCGGATGACACCCATGCCGGGGTCGTTGGTCAGCACGCGGCGGATCTTCTCGCCGCCCAGCTTGGTGCCGTCGGCGACCGTTACCTGGCCGGCGTGGATGGACCGGCCCATGCCGACGCCGCCGCCGTGGTGGATGGACACCCAGGAGGCGCCGGAGGCGACGTTGACCATGGCGTTGAGCAGCGGCCAGTCGGCGATCGCGTCGGAGCCGTCGAGCATCGCCTCGGTCTCCCGGTAGGGGGAGGCGACGGAGCCGCAGTCGAGGTGGTCGCGGCCGATGGCGAGCGGCGCGGCGAGTTCGCCGGAGGCCACCATGTCGTTGAAGCGCTCACCGGCCTTGTCGCGCTCGCCGTAGCCGAGCCAGCAGATCCGGGCCGGCAGGCCCTGGAAGTGGACCCGCTCGCCGGCCAGCTTGATCCAGCGGGCGAGGGACTCGTTCTCCGGGAAGAGGTCGAGGATCGCCCGGTCGGTCTTGGCGATGTCGGCCGGGTCGCCGGACAGGGCGGCCCAGCGGAAGGGGCCCTTGCCCTCGCAGAAGAGCGGGCGGATGTAGGCGGGGACGAAGCCGGGGAACGCGAACGCCCGGTCGTAACCGGCCAGCTGGGCCTCGCCGCGGATGGAGTTGCCGTAGTCGAAGACCTCGGCCCCGGCGTCCATGAAGCCGACCATGGCCTCGACGTGCCGGGCCATCGACTCGCGGGAGCGCTGGGTGAAGTCGGCGGGCTTCTCGGCGGCGTAGGCGGCCATGTCCTCGAAGGCGACGCCCACCGGCAGGTACGACAGCGGGTCGTGCGCGCTGGTCTGGTCGGTGACGATGTCGATCGGGGCGTTCATCGCGAGGAGCTGCGGGACCAGTTCGGCGGCGTTGCCGAGCACGCCGATGGACAGCGGGCGCCTGGCGTCCCTTGCCTCGACGGCCAACTGCAGCGCGTGGTCCAGCGAGTCGGCGCGGACGTCCAGGTAGCGGTGCTCGATGCGGCGCTCGATGGCGCGGGGGTCGCAGTCGATGCAGATGGCGACGCCGTCGTTCATGGTCACGGCGAGCGGCTGGGCGCCGCCCATGCCGCCGAGGCCGGCGGTGAGGGTGATCGTCCCGGCGAGGGTGCCGTCGAACTTCTTGGCGGCGACGGCGGCGAAGGTCTCGTAGGTGCCCTGGAGGATGCCCTGGGTGCCGATGTAGATCCACGAGCCGGCGGTCATCTGGCCGTACATGGTCAGACCCAGCTGCTCCAGCCGGCGGAACTCCTCCCAGTTGGCCCAGTCGCCGACCAGGTTGGAGTTGGCGATGAGGACGCGGGGGGCCCATTCGTGGGTCTGCATCACGCCGACGGGGCGGCCTGACTGGACGAGCATCGTCTCGTCCTGCTTCAGGGTCCGGAGCGTCCGGACCATCGCGTCGAAGGACCGCCAGTCACGGGCGGCCTTGCCGGTGCCGCCGTAGACGACGAGCTTGTCGGGGTGCTCCGCGACCTCGGGGTCCAGGTTGTTCTGGAGCATCCGCAGGGCGGCCTCCTGCTGCCAGCCCAGGGCGTTCAGCTCCGCACCGCGGTGGGCCCGTACCGGACGGGGTCCTGACATGGTCTGCCTCCTCGACGGCACACGGTCATTGCATTGGATATTCACATCCTGACCGCCTGAATAGAACTAGTCAACAGGGTGGACGGGTGCGCGGCCGCGCGCCGGGTGGTTGGCTGGCGTCATGCCTGCTGACGTGGACGCCGCCGCGCGGCGCGACCGGGCCGTTGCCGCCGCCGTGGAGGAGGGGCTCGTCGGCCCCGGGCGCCCGCTCGTGGGACTGCTGGACACGGCCGGCATCCGCGCCGCGGCCGCCGCGCTCCGCGAGGCGTTCGCCGCGGTGGTGCCGCCCGGCACCCCGGTCCTGCACGCCTTCGCGGTCAAGGCGACCCCGCTCGTGCCGGTGCTGCGGCTGCTGCACGAGGAGGGTCTCGGCGCCGAGGCCGCCAGTCCGGGCGAACTGGCCCTGGCCCGCGCCGCCGGCATCGGCCCCGGCCGGCTGGTGCTCGACTCCCCCGCCAAGACCGATGCGGAACTGCGGGATGCCCTCGCCCTCGGCATCGCCGTGAACGCGGACAACCCGCAGGAACTGGCCAGGATCGACGAGCTCGTCGCGCGTTCGTCCGGCGTCCCGCCGCTCGGACTGCGGGTCAACCCGCAGACCGGCGCGGGCAGCATCGGCGCCCTCTCCACCGCCACCGCCACGTCCAAGTTCGGCGTGCCGCTGGCCGAACCGGGCGCCCACGCCCGGGTCGTCCGGGCGTATCTGGACAGACCCTGGCTCACCCGGCTGCACATCCACTCCGGCTCGCAGGGCCTGCCCCTCGCCCTCATGGCCGAGGGCGTCCGCACGGTGTACGGGCTCGCCGAGGAGATCAACGCGGCGGCCGGCCGGCGGCAGGTCGACACCGTCGACATCGGCGGGGGGCTCCCGGTGAACTTCGCCTCCGACGAGGTGACCCCGACCCACGCCGAGTACGCGGCCCTGCTCGCCCGCGAGGTACCCGGCCTGTTCGACGGGCGGTACGGCCTGATCACCGAGTTCGGCCGGTCCCTGCTGGCGAAGAACGGCCTGCTCCTCGCCCGCGTCGAATACGCCAAGACGGCCGGCGGGCGGCCGATCGCCGTCACCCACGCGGGGGTGCAGGTGGCCACCCGGACCGTCTACGCCCCGCGCGACTGGCCGCTGCGGCTCGTCGCGTACGACGCGAAGGGCAGGCCCAGGACGGGCCCCGCGGTCCCCCAGGACGTCGCGGGCCCGGCCTGCTTCGCCGGCGACCTGCTCGCCGCGAACCGGCCGCTGCCGGCACTGGAACCGGGGGACCTGGTGGCCGCCCTGGACACCGGCGCATACGGCTTCGCCCACCACTACACGTACAACAGCCTGGCCCGGCCCGGAGTCCACGGCTTCACGGTCGCCCCCGACGGCAGGGTGCGCTTCGCGACGGTCCGGGCCCCGCAGACGGTCGAAGAGATCGTCGCCGAGGCGGGCGGCATGCATCCGGACGCACTGCTGTAGTCACCCTTTCCTCCGCATTCGTCCGGGACAGCGCATGCCGGGCGCCGGCCCGGGCAGGTCATCCGAAAACCGGGAGGCATCCGGCAAACGGACCGGGAGAGATTCCCATGAGCGTCGGCAGTACACCCGCGCCCGCACCCGCGGGCGCCGAAGAGACACCTCTGAAGCGGGCCATCGGGCCCAAACTGCTGATCCTCTTCGTGATCGGCGACATCCTCGGCACCGGCATCTACGCCACCACCGGCAAGGTCGCCGGGAAGGTGGGCGGAGCCCTCTGGCTGCCGTTCGTGATCGGCTTCGTCGTGGCGATCCTCACGGCGGCGTCGTACGTCGAACTGGTCAGCAAGTACCCGAGGGCCGCGGGCGCCGCGCTCTACACCCAGAAGGCGTTCGGGATCCCGTTCCTCACCTTCATCATCGCCTTCATGGTGATGTGCTCGGGCCTGTCGTCGGCGAGCGCCGCCGCCCGCGCGTTCAGCGGCGACTACCTCGCCGAGTTCACCGGGGCCGTACCGCCCACCCTGGTCGCCATCCTGTTCATCCTGGCCCTCGCCGCCCTGGCCCTGCGCGGCGTCTCCGAGTCCGTGAAGACCAATGTGGTCCTCACCCTCGTCGAACTCACCGGCCTGGTGGTCATCCTCGCCATCGGCGCGTACTCCGTGCTGGCCGGCCACGGCACGCCTTCACGGCTCGGCGACTTCGAGGCGCAGGGCACCGGGTTCGCCCTGCTCACCAGCGTCCTCGGAGCCACCGCGCTCGCCTTCTTCGCGTTCGTCGGGTTCGAGGACTCGGTCAACATGGCGGAGGAGACCAAGGACCCGGTCCGCACCTTCCCGCGCGCGATCTTCCTCGGGGTCGGCATCACCGGGACCGTCTACGTGCTGGTCGGACTCGTCTCGTCGCTCCTCGTCGACTACCGCACCCTCGAGCAGTCCAGCGGGCCCCTGCTGGAGGTCGTCAAGGTGAGCGGGGTCGCCTTCCCGCCGAAGCTCTTCGCCCTGATCGCGCTGTTCGCCGTCACCAACTCCGCGCTGATCAACATCATGATGGCCTCCAGGCTCTGCTACGGACTGGCCAACGAACGGATCCTGCCCCGGGTCATGGCCCGCGTCCTGCCGCACCGCCGAACCCCCGTGACCGGCATCCTCTTCGTCACGCTGCTCGCCGTCGGGCTGGTGTCGACCGGCGGGATCGAAGGCCTCGGCGACACCACCGCGTTCCTCCTGCTGTGCGTGTTCACCGTCGTCAACATCGCCGTCCTGGTACTGCGCGGGGACCGCGTGGCGCACGCCCACTTCCGCACCCCGACCGCGCTGCCGGTCCTCGGCGCGATCGCCTCGCTCGTCCTGGCCAGCCCGCTCGCCGACCGGGCGGCCGACGTGTACATCCGCGCGGGCGTGCTGCTCGCCATCGGCATCCTGCTCTGGGTGGTGAACCGGCTGGTCCTGAAGCTGCGGCACGAGGAACCGGGACGGCCCGCCGGGGACTCGACACCGGAGGCCTGAGAAGCACGAGGGCGGACCTTAGCCAACCTCGCGCATGTTCCGCTGGAAAATGCCATAAGTCTCACCTGCGGGCTGCACGGTGCGTAACCTCTTCGTCACGGACAAGTGTCCTAGGGGTTCGTACACACGCGCCGGAGGGGGTTCCGCGTGCCCGGAATCGACGAGTGCCTACTGCACGCCATGCGACTGCCCGGCGCGCGAGGCGCCGCTGTGGTCGACTGGACCAGCGGGCTCGCGCTCGGCACGGTGGGTGACGCGGCCGGCGACGACCACGAGACGGCGGCGGCCGAGACGGCCGAACTGGCCCGCATGGCCGCCGAGAATCCCACGTTCGCCCCCGTCGGCCCGGCAGGGTCCGGGACGGGCGCGGCCGAGGGAGGCGGTCCGGCCAAGGGGTTGTTCGTCGAGGACGTCATCGTCACCACCCACACGTGTTATCACGTACTGCGCTTCGTCGAGACGCAATTCGAGAGCAGCGTCCTGCTGCATCTGTGGCTCGACCGCGACGAGGGCAATCTCGCCATGGCGCGGCTGCAGCTGCGGGAACTCGCGGAGCGGCTGGTGCTCGAATGACCGTCTCGCCCATGCTCCAGCGCCTCGCCGCCGAGCGGGCCACCGGAGCGCTGCTGCGCGACCGGGGCGTGATCTACCTGGCCGACGGGCAGGTCGTGCACGCCGAGAGTCCCGCCTCCCCCGGCCTGGACGTCCTGCTGACGGCCGGCGGCCGGCTGCACCCCGACCGATGGCAGGAGGCCCTGCAGCAGGCCGGGGCGCGCCGCAAGGTCGGCCGCTGGCTCGTCGACAGCGGCCGGATCTCCGGCGGCGAACTGGAGATCTGCCACCTGGGCGCGCTGTTCGACGCCGCGTTCTTCGCACTGGCGCCCAGCGGCGGCCCGACCCGCTTCCGCTACGGCGTGGCGCACTGGATGGGCCCCGTACGACCCGTGCCGGCGGAGGCCGTCGAGCGGGAGACCGAGCGGCGCCGGCGGCTGCTCGACCGGCTCTGGGCGCACCCGGAGACCGACACCGCTCCCGTCGTCCGCACCTCCCTGCCGCCCGACAGCCGGATCGCCCCCCGCCACCACGCCGTGCTGGACCTCGCGGACGGCACTCGCACCCCAGCCGACATCGCACGCGAACTGGGCAGACCGGCGTTCCACACGCTGATCGACGTACGCCGGCTGGCCGCGGCCGGCTTCGTCGAGACGCCGAAGCCGCGCCCGAGACAACGACCCGTGCCCGCGTACGTGCCGCCGCGTCCCCCCGCCGCGAGCCTCGACCCGGCCGGTGTCGCCGCGGACGTGGCGCTGCTCCGGCGACTGCGTGACGCCTTGGAGGCAACGCTGTGATCCGCGCGCTGAGGCATCGCGCCGAGAGGAGACTGCTGATGGCTGCGAGCCCCGAAGTCCTCGACGAACTCAACCGGTTGAGGACCCGGTTGCCGCAGCTGACCGGCGCGCTCGCGGCCAGCGTGGACGGCCTCGTACTCGCCCAGGACACGGCCGAGGTGGAGGCGGAGGGCATCGCCGCGCTCACGGCCGCCGCCCTCGGTGTCGCACTGCGGCTCACCGACGCCACCGGCCGCGGCGGCTTCCGGGAACTGCTGCTGCGCGGCGAGCACGGCTATGTGGCGACCTACGCGGCGGGCGCCTCCGCCGTACTGACCCTGCTCGCCGGCCCCCGCGTCAATGTGGGCCGGCTCCACCTGGAGGCCCGCCGCTCCGGCGCCCGGATAGGCCAGATCGTGGACGCGACTCTCGAACGACCCGAATACACCCAGGAAGAGCCCGATCGGCCGACCGATCGCCAGCTGGACCGCAAGCCCGACCGAAAGGAACCCCTCTCATGGCCAACACCGAAACTGCCCTCAAGGAAGCGATGACCTCGATCGAGGGCGCCATCGGTGCCGCCCTCGTCGACTACACCAGCGGTATGGCGCTGGGCACCATCGGAGGCGGAAAACACCTCGATCTGAACGTGGCCGCGGCCGGGAACACCGACGTGGTGCGCGCCAAGCTCCGCACCATGGAACTCCTGGGCCTGCAGGACGACATCGAGGACATCCTGATCACCCTGGGCAGCCAGTACCACCTGATCCGGCTCCTCAAGGCCCGCGGCGGCAACGGCCTGTTCCTCTACATCGCGCTGGACGCCCAGCGTTCGAACCTGGCGATGGCCCGTCACCAGCTGAGGAAGATCGAGACCGAACTGGAGGTCTGACCGCGTACTCCCCGCGCCGGCGCCGCGCCTCGGTCTCGGGAGGCGCGGCGTCCTCGTGCCCCGGTCGGCTCCCGCTGAGGCCGCGCGGACGCGCCGGCCGGGGGTCGAGCAGGGTCGTGGTCTCGTCGGCGCCGCCGTGGTCGCCGTAGGCGGCGGTGCGCGGCCGGGGATGCCCGGGCCGGGAGGACGGGTCCGGATGGCGGATCCGGGCCGTCGGCCGCTACTCGACGAAGAGTCCCCGCGCCGCCGCGTGTGTGTCGAACTCCTCCAGACGCGCCTGGGCGTCCGGCAGGTGGTCGCAGAGGGCCTCCAGGAGCACACGGCCCAGCAGCATCGGCGCACAGGCCGTGTCGAAGGCGAGGCCCGTGCCCACGGGGGCCGGGATGAGCAGGTCGCTGTGCTTGGCGACGGGTGCGAACGCGGAGTCGGCGACCGTAACCACCTTCAGGCCCTTGTCCCGGGCGTAGTCGAGGGTCTCGACGACCTCGCGCGGATGGCGCGGGAGCGCGAAGCACAGCAGTGCGCTCGCGCCTGCGCGCCGGGCCGCGTCGATGCGGTCGGCGAGCATCGAGCCGCCCTCGTCGAGGAGTCGTACGTCGGGGTGCACCTTGGCGGCGAAGTAGGCGAACCCGCGGGCCTGGGAGGATGCGGCCCGCAGCCCGAGGACGGGCAGCGGACGGGACAGGGCGAGCAGCCGGCCCGCCTCCTCGACCGGGCCGGGGTCGGCCAGGAATTCGGCGAGGTGCCGCAGGTTCTCCATCTCGGCGTGGACGGCCTGCTGGTACTCGTTGTGCGGGGACCCGGTCTCGACCGGGGCCGCCGGGGCGACCTCGCGCAGGTGCCGGCGCAGCGCCGGGTAGCCGTCGAAACCGAGCGCCACCGCGAAGCGGGTGACGGAGGGCTGGCTGACCCCGGCGAGCTCGGCGAGCTCGACGCTCGAAAGGAACGGGGCGTCGGCCGCCCGCCGGACCATGCAGTGGGCGATGCGCCGCTGGGTAGGGGTGAGCCGGTGCCCCTCGAAGAGCTGCTGCAGGCGTGCCGCAGGACTGTCGTTCACTGCCATCCCCCGTCCGGCGATCTCATGACGATGCTATTCAGTCACTGAGAACTCTGCATGAGGCTATGCAGCGGGGGCAACCCGGTCCGGCGGACGGACATCCGGTATCCGGACGGGCGTGCCGACGTGTACGTGCGGGCGGGCCGAGGTGTCCGTGCGGCCGGGCAGGCGTACGTACGGCCGGGAACGGCGTGGCGGGGACCGCCGCACCCCGGCCGGAGCCGGGGGCGGGACGACGGCGGTCCCCGCGGGGGGCACGGGCCGGGTCAGGGCCGGCCTGCGCGCCCCGGCGTCCAGGGAGGTCCGGGAGCCGCTCCGGAGGTCCTTGGCGCCGTTGGTGGCGCCGGCGGGACGTGATCGCCTCGCCGACGTCCACCAATGTGCCGGACCTGTGTTAAGCGGGTGCTGCGTAAACGTGTCGCGTTCGTTCCCGTTTCGCGAAACTCCCCTTCCCCTCAGGGGAGTCAGGCCTTGGCCCCGGCCTTGGCGAGGAACGCCAGCAGGTCCTGACGGCTCACCACACCGGTCGGCTTGCCCTCCACGAGGACGATCGCCGCGTCGGCCTCGCCGAGGACGGACATCAGGTCCTCGACCGGCTCGCCGGAGCCGACCTGCGGCAGCGGCGCGCTCATGTGCTTCTCCAACGGGTCGCCCAGCGACGCCCGCTGCGTGAACAGCGCGTCGAGCAGCTCGCGCTCCACGACCGAGCCGACGACCTCGGCGGCCATGACGTCGGGGTGTCCGGCACCGGGCTTGACGATCGGCATCTGGGAGACGCCGTACTCGCGCAGCACCTCGATGGCCTGGCCGACGGTCTCGTCCGGGTGCATGTGGACGAGCGAGGGCATGCCGCCCTCCTTGTCGTTCAGCACGTCGCCGACGTTCGCGGAGGGGCCGGCGTCCTCGAGGAAGCCGTAGTCGGCCATCCACTCGTCGTTGAAGATCTTGCTGAGGTAGCCGCGGCCACTGTCCGGCAGCAGCACGACCACGACGTCGTCCGGGCCGAGGCCCTTGGCGACCTCCAGCGCGGCCACGACCGCCATGCCGCAGGAGCCGCCGACGAGCAGGCCCTCCTCCTTGGCGAGGCGCCGGGTCATCTGGAACGAGTCCTTGTCGGACACGGCGACGATCTGGTCGGTGACGTTCCGGTCGTAGGCGGACGGCCAGAAGTCCTCGCCGACGCCCTCCACGAGGTAGGGGCGACCGGAGCCGCCGGAGTAGACGGAGCCCTCCGGGTCGGCGCCGATGATCTTCACCTTGCCGTCGCCGACCTCCTTGAGGTAGCGGCCGGTGCCGGAGATGGTGCCGCCGGTGCCGACGCCCGCGACGAAGTGGGTGATCTTCCCCTCCGTCTGTTCCCACAGCTCGGGACCGGTGGTCTCGTAGTGCGAGCGCGGGTTGTTCGGGTTGCTGTACTGGTCGGGCTTCCAGGCACCCGGCGTCTCACGGACGAGCCGGTCGGAGACGTTGTAGTAGGAGTCGGGGTGCTCCGGCGCGACGGCCGTCGGGCAGACGACGACCTCGGCACCGTAGGCCCGCAGCACGTTGATCTTGTCGGTGGAGACCTTGTCCGGGCAGACGAAGATGCACTTGTAGCCCTTCTGCTGGGCCACGATCGCCAGGCCGACGCCGGTGTTGCCACTGGTCGGCTCGACGATGGTGCCGCCGGGCTTCAGTTCGCCGCTCTTCTCCGCGGCTTCGATCATGCGCAGAGCGATGCGGTCCTTGACCGAACCGCCCGGGTTGAAGTACTCGACCTTGGCCAGGACAGTCGCCTGAATGCCCTCGGTCACGTTGTTGAGCCGCACCAGCGGGGTGTTGCCGACGAGGCTGATCATCGAGTCGTGGATTTGCACCGTGTTCTCCGGGGTCTCCGTAATGGTCCAGTCAGCGTATGCGGACGGAGTCCCGTCATTCACCTCCATGGTTCACCCACTGCGGGAATGACGCGATTGAGGCACACCCACGACCGGGCACGTAGCTGGTACGGCGACGAGGAGGTGGCGGTTGTCCAGGGCGAGGGTGGCACGAAGGATCGCCGCGGGTGCGGCTTACGGAGGCGGCGGCATCGGGCTGCTGGGGGTGGCGGCAGCCGGTGTGCTCCTGGCCGAGGTGCAGCTGGCACGGCGTGCGGTGGGCGGCGGTCTCTCCGACCCTCCCGACGCGGACGGCCTCTACGGGATGGTGTTCGCGGGCGGCGGTGATCCGCTCCGCCTGGGGATGCTGGGCGACTCGACGGCCGCCGGGCAGGGCGTACGGAGGGCGGGGCAGACGCCGGGGGCCCTGCTGGCCTCGGGGCTGGCGGCGGTGGCGGAGCGCCCGGTGGACCTGCACAACGTGGCGCTGCCCGGTGCCCGCTCGGACGACCTCGACCGGCAGGTCACGCTGATCCTGTCGGACACCTCACGGACCCCCGACGTCTGCGTGATCATGATCGGGGCCAACGACGTGACGCACCGGATCCCGGCGACGCGCTCGGTGCGCTGCCTGGCGGACGCGGTGCGGCGGCTGCGTACGGCGGGCGCCGAGGTGGTCGTGGGCACCTGCCCGGATCTCGGGACGATCGAGCCGGTGTACCAGCCGTTGCGCTGGCTGGCCCGCCGGACGTCGCGGCAGCTGGCCGCGGCGCAGACGATCGGCGTGGTGGAGCACGGCGGGCGGACCGTGTCGCTGGGCGACCTGCTGGGCCCGGAGTTCGCGGCCAATCCGCGGGAGCTGTTCGGGCCGGACAACTACCACCCCTCTGCGGAGGGCTACGCGACGGCGGCGATGGCGGTGCTGCCGACGCTGTGCGCGGCGCTCGGCCTGTGGCCGGAGAGCGACCGCCCCGACGCGTCGCGGGACGAGGACATCCTGCCGGTGGCCGTCGCCGCCGTCGAAGCCGTGGAGGAGGCCGGTACGGAGGTCACGGGTGTACGGGCCGCGTGGGCGCTGCTCAAACACCGGCGCTGGAGGAGGCTGCCGGCCGGGGCGGAGCCCGCGCCGGAGCGGGCCGAGGAACCCGCGGAGCGGACCACGGCGCCGGACGCGGCCGCCTCGCCGTGAGCTCACCGGGAGCTCGCCGGGAGCTCGCCGGGAGCTCGCCGGGAGGGACGCCGGCCCTCCTGGCAGCACCCCGGCTTGTCGGCATGGCACCCCAGGGAACAAAATTGGCTGAGCGAGCGCTTAGAAAAGAGGTCCGCATCACATGGTGCGGCCGGTGACCGCCCACGGTACGGACAGGTAACTTCCCTTTCTGTCCTGCCGCCTTCCTCGCCCCTCAGGAGCCGTGATGCCCGAAGCCGTGATCGTCTCTGCCGCCCGCTCGCCCATCGGCCGCGCCTTCAAGGGGTCGCTCAAGGACGTCCGCCCGGACGACCTGACCGCCACGATCATCCAGGCCGCGCTGGCGAAGGTCCCCGAGCTCGACCCGCGGGACATCGACGACCTGATGCTGGGCTGCGGCCTGCCCGGTGGTGAGCAGGGCCACAACCTGGGCCGCATCGTGGCCGTGCAGATGGGCATGGACCACCTGCCGGGCTGCACCATCACCCGCTACTGCTCCTCCTCGCTCCAGACGTCGCGGATGGCGCTGCACGCGATCAAGGCGGGCGAGGGCGACGTCTTCATCTCGGCCGGCGTGGAGACCGTCTCCCGCAGCGTGAAGGGCACCAGCGACGGCCTGCCGGACACCCACAACCCGCTCTTCGCCGAGGCCGAGGCCCGCACCGCGACCGTCGCGCAGAGCGAGGGCGCGGACTGGCACGACCCGCGCGAGGACGGCCTGATCCCGGACGCCTACATCGCGATGGGCCAGACCGCGGAGAACCTGGCCCGGCTCAAGGGCGTCACCCGCCAGGAGATGGACGAGTTCGGCGTACGGTCCCAGAACCTCGCCGAGGAGGCCATCAAGAAGGGCTTCTGGGAGCGCGAGATCACCCCGGTGACCCTGCCCGACGGCACGGTCGTCTCCAAGGACGACGGCCCGCGCGCGGGTGTGACGCTGGAGGGCGTGCAGGGCCTGAAGCCGGTCTTCCGTCCCGACGGCCTCGTCACCGCCGGCAACTGCTGCGCGCTCAACGACGGCGCCGCGGCGCTGGTCATCATGTCCGACACCAAGGCGCGGGAGCTGGGCCTGACCCCGCTCGCCCGGATCGTGTCCACCGGCGTCTCCGGCCTCTCCCCCGAGATCATGGGCTACGGCCCGGTGGAGGCCAGCAGGCAGGCCCTGAGGCGGGCCGGCCTGACCATCGACGACATCGACCTGGTCGAGATCAACGAGGCGTTCGCCGCACAGGTCATCCCGTCCTACCGCGACCTGGGCATCGACATCGACAAGCTGAACGTGAACGGTGGCGCCATCGCCGTCGGCCACCCCTTCGGCATGACCGGCGCCCGCATCACCACCACGCTGATCAACAGCCTCCAGTTCCACGACAAGCAGTTCGCCCTGGAGACGATGTGCGTCGGCGGCGGCCAGGGCATGGCCATGGTCATCGAGCGCCTGAGCTGACCCCGGCGGTGCCCGGCGGCCCCCGGGCCGCTCCCGGGACCCCGGTTCCCAACCCGGTCGCGGCCGAGCCGTGACCAAATCTCCCCCAGGATGTGACCTATGTCCTGGGGGAGGATCGTTTGCGCAGGTCACCCACCTCGCCGGAGTAAACCTCGGGCCAAAAGTCCTGTCCTTTTCGTGACGTAATGCACTGACACGAGGGGCGGGTCCACGACAAGCTGATGTAGGAAGTCCGGGGGGTATCCATTGAATCCGGGAGTAAGTCAGTGAGCGCGATGTCTTTTGCCCTGCTGCTGACCACGGCCGCTGCCACGGTCGTGGGGGCAGCTGCCCTGCACGCCGCTCACGGGCTGCGGAAGCAGGTGACCGCCCTGCGTGTCGAGCTCGCCGCCGCGAGTGACCGCCGCACGGCCACCATTCCGCCACAGTCCCGTCACAGCCACGCCGCGGACATACGCGCCGCCGTCGCCGAGGCCCTGGCCGAGGAGCGCGAGCGCGAGCTGGCCGAGGCGCGCGCCTTCTGGGCGGCGCAGGAGGCCCGCGACGCCGCGGACGCCCCGTCCCTGCTGGGCGGACTCGGCGGGCTGGGCGACGAGTCCGGTTTCTTCATGCCGCGCCAGGCGGACCTGGTGGGCCTGGAAGGCCTTCCCGAGGTGACCGAGCCGGCCGTCGAGGAGTTCCCCGAGGACTCCCCCGAGCTGGCCGCGGCCCGCCGCCGGCACCCCTCGCACCCCGACTTCGTGCCCGTCCAGACGCCGGTCGTCACCGACCACGAGCGCACCGTGGCCCGCCTCGAGGAGCTCGCCGAGGCCGGTACGGCCCTGTCGGACGTGCGTCCCGGCCCGCTGGGCACCCTCGACGTGTACGTGTTCGCCGACGGGACCACGCTGTGCATGACCCCCGGCCACCGCGAGACCGCTGAGCGGCTGGGCGAGGCCCTCCGCTCCGGCGAGGTACCGGTCCTGCTGGGCGGTTCCGGCGTGTCCGGCGCGTACGCACTCACCTTCTTCTGCGGCGGGGAGAACGTCTACGTGCTCGCCGACCGCGTCATCGCGTCGCTCTGACGCACCACCGGCCGCCGGTCCGACCAGCCCCCGCCCGCACCCCCGCGGCGGGCTCAGCCGAACGCCTCGGACTCCGCGGCTGCGACCCTTCGCACGGCCTCGTCGAGTCCTCCGGACGGGGCCGTTTCCCGTGCCGCCAGAGCCAGCGCCAGATCGTTCCCGGCGACCGCCAGTTGGTCGGCGACGGCGAAGACCCCGGCGTCGGGCAGGGTGCGTGGTTCGGCGTCCGGGAACTCCAGCCGCTGGGCGCGCAGGGCGAGATCGCGGGCGAGGGCGAGGCCCGCCGCGGCCGCGCCGCGCCGGAGCCGGCTCTCGGGCGCCGCCCGCAGACGGTCGGCGAAGCGTTCCACGGCGTTCGTCAAGGGCGTCACGTCAACCACGCCGCGACCCTACGCGCCTCCCCCGCACTGTTGCCAATACGCCAACACTCGGGCACGGTGACGTGAAGGACCAGCATCGCAATGCGTCCGGAGGCGCCGATGTCCCACGTCTTCTCCGAAGAGACCCATCGAAATCTGCTCTCCCGCATCCCCCAATGCACCGGTCGTGAAGTCTCCGACTGGCTGCGCACCGTCGAGGACGGCCCCGCCCTGTTCCGTTTCGAGGAGAAGGTGAGCTGGCTGCGCGGCGAGTACGACCTCGCCTACGGCCACGCGAAAGCGATCATCCACGAGTACGACCTCCGGCGCGCGGCACGCCGGCTGCACTGACGCGCGAGCGCGCGGGAAGCGGAGGAAACGGAAGGGCCCGGCACCGAAGTGCCGGGCCCTTCCGGGTCATCCACTGGGCGTCAGTCGTCGCCCTGCAGGATCGACACCAGACGGAGCATCTCGACGTAGATCCACACGAGCGTCATGGTGAGACCGAAGGCGGCCAGCCAGGACTCCTCGCGGGGCGCGCCGTAGGTGACGCCGTCCTCGACCTGCTTGAAGTCGAGGGCCAGGAAGCAGGCGCCGAGGACGACACCGATGACACCGAACAGGATGCCGAGGCCGCCGGAGCGCAGGCCCAGACCGTCACCGCCGGCGATGACGGCGACCAGCATGTTCACCAGCATCAACAGCACGAAGCCGATAGCCGCCGCCATCACGAAGCCGTAGAAGCGGCGGGTGACGCGGATGAGGCGGGTCTTGTAGGCGATCAGGACGCCGGCGAAGACCGCCATGGTGCCCAGGACGGCCTGGGCGACCGCGCCGGGTGCGACGTAGGTACTGACGATGCTCGACAGCACCCCGAGGAAGACGCCCTCGAACGCCGCGTAGGCGAGGATCAGCGCGGGCGAGGCCTTGCGCTTGAAGGACTGCACCATCGCCAGGACGAAGGCCACCAGGGCCGCGCCGATGGCGACGCCGTAGGACTTGCCCGCGTTCGCCGGGTCGACCGGCAGGAGGGTCCAGGCGGCGATGGCACCGACGACGACCGTGCCGAGCGTCATGGCCGTGCGGGCCACCACGTCGTCCATGGTCATCACATCGGCGCGGACCGGCGCCGGTGCACCTACCTGGGCGTCCTGCGCGTACGGGTTGGTCGCGTAGGGGTTGGTCGCGTACGGGTTCGTGCCGGCTGCGGTGCCCCCGGCCTGTGCGGCGTCGAAGCCCGCGTAGCCGTTGTCACGGCTGAACCCCCGTCGCGAGAAGACCGGGTTGCTGCTCCTCATCTCACTCCTCCATGGCCACCGAGCGCGGCCTTGCGTCAAGAGTAATGGGCAAGCAAAGGGAAGGCCCTAGTGCCTAGGGAGGATCTTTGCGGGACCGAGACCGGACCGGCGTCGAGAAGTGCCCGGAGCCGGATTCGAACCGGCACGGCCCGAAGGCCAGCGAGGTTTAAGCTCGCCGTGTCTGCATTCCACCATCCGGGCAACGCGCGGCTCCGCGTGAGCGTGACGAGCCTATCCGGACAGATCCCCCGAACAGCCGAGCGACGACCGGATGTTGTCTTATTTTATTGACTTCTGAGGGTGCGTCAGCAGGCCGGATGCCGCTTCGGCACATGCCGGAGGCGGTTGGCAGGCGTGGCCCGCGCCGAGACGAAATGACGGAAAGTCGTCCACCCGTTACGGGGAGGCCCGCCTCAGGGGCGCCGTCATACCCAAGGAGGACGGACGGCACCGGGGGTCCGACCCAAGACGGCCCCGGGAACGGGCACGAGGACTGACGATTCGCTCCCGCTGCCCGGACAGGATGGAGCCATCCCCGAACGACCGTCCGTCAGGAGTGCCCTGTGACCACCATGCCCACCGCCGTCCGCGCCACCGCGGTGGCCGCCCGCGCCACGGATCTCAGCAAGGTCTACGGATCCGGCGAGACCCAGGTGGTCGCCCTGGACCGGGTCACGGTCGACTTCCGGCAGGGGGAGTTCACCGCGATCATGGGCCCGTCCGGCTCCGGCAAGTCCACGCTGATGCACTGCGTCGCCGGCCTGGACAGCTTCAGCAGCGGCTCGGTGCGCATCGGCGACACCGAACTGGGCTCGCTCAAGGACAAGCAGCTGACCCAGTTGCGCCGGGACAAGATCGGATTTATTTTCCAGGCGTTCAATCTGCTGCCCACGCTGACGGCGCTCGAGAACATCACGCTGCCCATGGACATCGCCGGCCGCAAGGCCGACAAGCAGTGGCTGAACGCCGTCATCGACATGGTGGGACTGTCGGGCCGGCTCGGCCACCGCCCCACCCAGCTCTCCGGCGGCCAGCAGCAGCGCGTGGCCGTCGCCCGCGCCCTCGCCGGACGGCCGGAGATCATCTTCGGTGACGAGCCCACCGGCAACCTCGACTCCCGGTCCGGCGCCGAGGTGCTCGGCTTCCTCCGCAACTCCGTCCGTGAACTCGGCCAGACCGTCGTCATGGTGACCCACGACCCGGTCGCCGCCTCCTACTCGGACCGCGTCGTCTTCCTCGCCGACGGACGGATCGTCGACGAGATGCTGCACCCCACCGCGGACGCGGTGCTGGACCGGATGAAGGACTTCGACGCCAAGGGACGGACCAGCTGATCCACGGCTCCTCCGCAGACTTCCGGCCCCCACCCCAGGACTGACACACACCATGTTCCGTACCGCCCTGCGCAATGTGCTCGCGCACAAGGCCAGGCTGCTGATGACCGTGCTCGCCGTGATGCTCGGCGTGGCCTTCGTCTCCGGCACCCTGGTCTTCTCCGACACCCTCTCCAAGGCCTTCCGCAACCAGACCGCCAAGGGCTACGACAAGATCGCCGTCGGGATCACCTCGTACGGCTCGCCGGACTCCCAGCAGGAGCCGGGCATTCCCGCCGCCACCGTCGAGAAGATCGGGAAGATCGAGGGCGTCGCGGCCGCGACCGGCCGCGTCGACGGCTTCGCCGGCGTCGCCGACGAGAGCGGCAAGCTCATCGGCAACGGCTGGGCCAACATAGGCTCCAACTTCGCCCCCGGCAAGGACGGCAAGGACGAGCGCTACTCCTTCACCGACGGCCACGGCCCGGCGAAGGCCACCGAGATCGCCCTCGACAAGGACACCGCCGCGGAGGGCAGGTACCGGGTCGGCGACACCGTGCGCGTCGCCACCAACGGACCGGTCAAGGAGTACACGCTCGCCGGGGTCTTCACCACCGACGACGGCGGGGTGAGCGCGGGCGGAAGCCTCGTCCTCTTCCAGACCCCCGTGGCCCAGCAGCTCTACCTCAAGCCGGGCATCTTCCAGGACGTCACCGTCACCGGCCTTCCGGGCGCGTCCGACCAGAAGATCCTCGAACAGGTCAAGCCGCTGCTCCCCGAGGGCTCGGAGGCCAGGACCGGTGCGGCGCTCGCCGCCGACGAGGCCGAGACGATCGACCAGGAGCTGAGCGGCCTCAAGCAGATGCTGCTGGCCTTCGCCGGCATCGCGCTGTTCGTCGGTGTCTTCCTGATCTCCAACACCTTCACCATGCTGGTCGCCCAGCGCACCCGGGAACTCGCCCTGATGCGCGCCGTCGGCGCCTCCCGTCGGCAGATCACACGCTCGGTGCTCCTGGAGGCCCTGGTGGTCGGCGCCGTGGCCTCGGGTGTCGGCCTCGCCCTCGGTCTGGGACTCGCGACCGCGCTGCGCTCCGGCATGAGCGCCTTCGACATGAAGGTCCCGGACGGTCCGCTGGTCGTCTCCCCGACCGCCATCGTCTCGGCCATCGCCGTCGGCGTCCTGGTCACCGTGATCGCCGCCTGGCTGCCCGGCCGCCGCGCCGCGAAGATCCCGCCGGTCGCCGCCATGAGCAGCGTCCACGCGGTCGCCACGACCAAGTCCCTGGTGCTGCGCAACAGCATCGGCGCCCTCTTCACCCTCATCGGTGCAGCCGGCATCGTGGCCGGCGCGTCCATGGGCAAGGACGGCAAGGAGGTCATCGCCGGCGGCACCTTCTTCGCCCTGGTCGGCCTGATCATCCTGATCCCGCTCCTCTCCCGTCCGGTCATCGCGCTCGTACGGCCGCCGCTGACCCGGGTGTTCGGGGTGTCCGGCAAGCTCTCCGCGCAGAACGCGGTGCGCAACCCGCGCCGTACCGGCGCCACCGCCTCGGCCCTGGCCATCGGCCTGACCCTGGTCACCGGGCTGTCGGTGCTCGGCATCTCGATCGGCCAGGCCATCGAGAAGTCGACCACGGACAACGTCAAGGCCGACTACATGATCCAGATGGCGGGCGAGGGCATGCCGCTGGACAGGTCCACCTTGGACGCCGTCCGCAAGGCCAAGGGCGTCACCGCGGCCTCCCCGCAGCAGGCCTCCTACCTCGAGCTGGGCGGCGTCGCCCGCTCCGTCTCGGGCGTCGTGCCCGGTGACGTCGAGCAGGTCATGAACCTCGACGTCGTCGAGGGTTCGCTAGACTCGCTCGCCGAGGGCCGGATCGCCGTCGAGCGGAAGACCGCCGCGGACAAGGGCTGGAAGCTCGGCCAGACCCTGCCCGTGAAGTTCGACGACGGCAAGACCGGCAAGGTCACCCTCGGCGCCACGTACGAGGAGAACGAGCTCGTCTCCACCGTCATGGCTCCGCTGTCGCTGCTCGAAGCGCACGAGACCCACTCGTACATCCCGCAGATCTACGTGAAGACGGACGGCGGCGAGAGCCCGGCCAACGAGCAGGCCCTGGTGGACGCGCTCGGCCAGAACCCGGCCATCAAGGTCATGGACAAGCAGGACATCAGGGACTCGTTCGGCGGCATGATCAACATGCTTCTGAACATCATGTACGGCCTGCTGGCGATGGCCCTGATCATCGCGGTCCTCGGCGTCGTCAACACCCTCGCCATGTCGGTCTTCGAGCGCCAGCAGGAGATCGGGATGCTGCGGGCGATCGGCCTGGACCGCCGCAAGGTCAAGCGCATGATCCGCCTGGAGGCCGTGGTCATCTCGGTCTTCGGCGCCCTCGTCGGCGTGGCCATGGGCAGCTTCCTGGGCTGGGCGATCGGCCAGACCGTGAAGGGCTCCATCCCCAACTACGCCATGGTGATCCCCTGGGACCGCATCGGGATCTTCATGGTGCTCGCCGGGCTGGTCGGCGTGCTCGCCGCGATGTGGCCGGCACGGAGCGCGGCGCGGCTGAACATGCTGACGGCGATCAAGACGGAGTAGTCCTCGGCCTCCCGACCGGAAGGGCCCGGGCCGGGGGCGCAGGGGGGGGGGGGGGGCCTTTCGGGGGTGGGGGGGGGGGGGGGGGCGAGAGGGAGGTCGTGGTTTGTGGTGGAGGTTGATGGGGCGGGCAGGGCTCCA
>NZ_JBVICA010000009.1:0-160110 GCF_055573115.1 Streptomyces sp. NPDC030222 | reverse complement strand
GCTCGCTGCGGTTTGGCAGGCGCGGAGCGCGGCGCCCTAAACGTGCTGACGGAGATCAAAACGAGTGATTCCTCGCCCCCCCGACCGGAGGGGCCCGCCCCCCGCCCACCTGCCGCGGCCCGGGCCCTTCCGTTGGTGGAGGCGGACGGGGCACTACGAGCACGTCCGCGTCCGCGTCGTCGGCTTACGGGCCCGCCCGGGCCCTCGCCGGCCACTCCGGAGCTTCTCTGATCGGCTCAGTGATCCCCGATGTTGTTCAGGGATGTGAGCCAAGCGCCTTCGTACCCTGGTGCCGAACGGCAGGAGCCGACAGCCCTCGTGACACGTCCCTCCGGACGCAGGTCGGTGAAGGTCTCGCGACCTCACCGAGGAGGGTGCCCGACGTCGCCTGGGCGCCCGGCGTGCACATGACGGTCTGCCATCGCATCGCTACGGATCGCTAATCCGACTGGTGAGCCTTGCGGGGTGCCGGACCGCGCCAGTCGCGGCACCGCAGCGGCATGCCGGAGGCTCCGGACGCCGCGGGGCGCACCGCGAGGACCTGGTTCACGCCGATGCGGCCGCGCTCGAAGGAGATGGCGGAGGCGGCCATGTAGAGCAGCCAGACGCGGGCGCGTCCGGGGCCGACGAGCCGCACGGCCCGGTCCCATCCGGCTTCCAGGTTGCCGACCCAGCGGCGCAGCGTGAGGGCGTAGTGCTCCCGGATCGACTCGACGTCCCGTGCCTCGAACCCGGCTTCCTCCAGCAGGGCGACGGTACGCCCGACGGGGGCGAGCTCGCCGTCCGGGAAGACGTAGGCGTCGATGAACTCGTCGACGCGGTACGCCTCCTCGTTCCGCTCGGGACGCCGGGAGATCTGGTGGTTGAGCAGTCGTCCGCCCGGCTTGAGGAGGCCGAACAGCTGGTCCGCGTACTCGCGGTAGCGTACGGCGCCGACGTGTTCGGCCATGCCGATCGACGAAATCGCGTCGAAGGGGCCGTCGGTGACGTCGCGGTAGTCCTGGACCCGGATCTCGACCCGGTCGGTCAGCCCCTCCTCCGCGACCCGCTTGCGGGCGTACGCGGCCTGCTCGCGGGAGAGGGTGACGCCGACGACCCGGGTGCCGTACTCCCGGGCCGCGTGGATGGCCATGGAGCCCCAGCCGCAGCCGACGTCCAGCAGCCGGTCGTCCTCGGACAGCGCCAGTTTGCGGCAGATCAGGTCGAGTTTGTCGTGCTGGGCCTCTTCGAGGGTGCCGTGGTCCCAGTAGGCGCACGAGTAGACCATGGACGGCCCGAGGACCAGTTCGTAGAAGTCGTTGCCGACGTCGTAGTGGTGGCTGATGGCCTTCTTGTCCCTGCGCCGGGTGTGCAGTGGGCCGGTGCGCCGCACGGCCTCCTCGGGGGGCGGGGCGGGCGGCAGCCCTGGGCCGGCGAGGGCGAGCAGCGAGCGGACCGCCGTGCGCGTTCCGGGGTCGCGTACGGCCCTCAGTGCGGCCGGGAGTCCGCCGGGACCGCCCGCGCGCCTGTCGGTGTCCTCCCCGCCGCGTTCCCAGAGGACCCCGGCGAGCAGCTCCAGCATCTCGTAGAGATCACCGTCGACATCCAGCTCACCGGCCACCCAGCCGCGCACGAGGCCGAGTTCACCCGGCCTCCACACCAGCCTCCGCAGGGCCCGGCGGTGCCGGACGACGAGGGTGGGCGCACCGGGCGGTCCGGCCTCGCTGCCGTCCCAGGCCCGGATCCGTACGGGGAGCGGGGCTCCCAGCAGATCCTCGGCGAGCGTGGTGAGCCGCTGTGCGGCGTCGGCCATGGTGCACACCTCCGTGACATGGGGTACCCCCGGCTCAACGGAACAAGGGGAGGGATCGCAGAAATGTCCGGCACCACGTAAACACGGCCGACCGCGGATCGAGTCCTCACCTCGCGCAAGGTCGCAGCAAAACAGGCGCACGCGTCCGTCTCATGCGCCCCCGGCGTGCGCTCCTGTGCCCGCGGAGGCACCGGAAGCATCGGAAGCAAGGAGGCCGGAGGCAGGGAGATACGCCGGGGGGGCGCGGGGCGCGCAGGGCGCGGCCGGGCATCGGCGGACACATGCACCGGCGACATGCCCGTTCACCCCCGTAAGGGCGCGGAAAGCCGGGGCGGCGCGGACGGCCAGGAGACCGTGAACGCCCGAAATGACACGGATGGCCGGGAGACCGTGAATGGCCAAGACGCACGGATGGCCGAGACCGCGAATGCCCGGGACGGCACGGACCGCCGAGACCGCGAATGCCCGGGACGGCACGGACCGCCGAGAGAGCGCGAAAACGCCGAGAACCGCCCGCACCACGGATGGCGGACGGTTCTCGGAAGGGACCGCGGAGGGTCAGGAGGCCTTGGCCTTCTCCGTCTTGTCGGCGGAGGCGGCGGCCGGAGCCGGTGCCGGCTTGGCTGCCTCGTAGAACTCCTCGCGGGGGGTCTCCATGGCGCCGAGGGAGACGACCTCGCGCTTCAGGAACATGCCCAGGGTCCAGTCGGCGAAGACGCGGATCTTGCGGTTCCAGGTCGGCACGGCCATGCCGTGGTAGCCACGGTGCATGTACCAGGCGAGACGGCCCCGGAGCCTGATCTTCATCTTGCCCATGACGATCATCGCCACGCCCTTGTGCACACCGAGGCCCGCGACGGCTCCCTTGTTGGCGTGCTCGTAGGTCTTCTGCGGGAAGCCGCGCATCCCGGCAATGACGTTGTCGCCGAGGACCTTGGCCTGGCGCAGCGCGTGCTGGGCGTTGGGCGGGCACCAGGCGTTCTCGACGCCGGCCTTGCGGGCCGCGACGTCGGGGACCTGGGCGTTGTCGCCGGCCGCCCAGATGTAGTCGGTGCCCTGGACCTGGAGGGTCTCGGAGGTGTCCACGTGACCGCGCGGGCCGAGGGGCAGACCGAAGCGGACGAGCGCCGGGTTGGGCTTGACGCCCGCGGTCCAGACGATCGTGTTGGAGTCGACCTCGAGGCCGTTCTTCAGCACGACGTGGCCGTCGACGCAGGAGTCCATGGAGGTGCTGAGGTACACCTCGATGCCACGTGCCTCGAGGTGCTCCTTGCCCCACTTGCCGAGCTGCGGGCCGACCTCGGGGAGGATCTTGTCCGCGGCGTCGACGAGGACGAAGCGCATGTCCTCGCGGCTGACGCTGGAGTAGTACTTGGCCGCGTCGCGGGCCATGTCCTCCACCTCGCCGATGGTCTCGGCACCGGCGAAGCCACCGCCGACGAAGACGAACGTGAGCGCCTTCCGGCGGACGTTCTCGTCGGTCGTGGAGTCGGCCTTGTCGAGCTGCTCGAGGACGTGGTTGCGCAGGCCGATCGCCTCCTCGACGCCCTTCATGCCGATGCCCTGCTCGGCGAGGCCGGGGATCGGGAAGGTGCGGGAGACGGCGCCGAGCGCGATCACCAGGTAGTCGAAGGGCAGCTCGTAGGCCTCGCCGACGAGCGGCGCGACCGTGGCGACCTTGCGGTCCTGGTCGATGCTGGTGACCCGGCCGGTGAGGACCTCGGCCCCGGGCAGCACGCGTCGCAGCGGGACGACGACGTGCCGGGGCGAGATGCTGCCGGCGGCGGCTTCGGGCAGGAAGGGCTGGTAGGTCATGTACGAACGCGGGTCGACGACCGTGACGGTCGCCTCGCTGTGGCGCATCTTCTTGAGGATGCGCCGAGCTGCGTACAGGCCTACGTACCCACCGCCTACTACGAGGATCCTGGGACGCTCCGTGGTGCTCATGCCATCGAGTATCCACCCCCCTCCGAGGGGTCGCTCGTGAGCCCCTTCACAAGCTCCCACCGACCCTCTGCTACACTCCGCCGCCCACGTGACCGAGGTCATGGCGCCGTCCGGGAACCTCGGTGTAACGGGGGACGCTGTCAACACCGCGTGAGCTGGCCCTTGACCGCGCAGGGCAGGCGGAACGCCGCCTTCGTTCATATGGGCGCAACGCGCCCCACACATGCCGGAGTGGGGGCGCTCGGCCGCAGCAGGGCACGAAAAAGGGCCCAGAAGGCCGTCCGGAGGCACTTTCCACGGCAGTCGGGGCCCAATTCCTTGTGAAGAACTTCACGAACTTTCCCGGCAACGGCTCTCCGGAGGGCCGGATTCAGCCGGATCCGGCCCTCCCGGGGGCTCCGAGGAGCGCGGATCGCCGCTCAGGCGACGGACCAGGCGATGCCGTCGAGGATGTCGTGCTCGCTGACCACGACCTCGCGCGCCCCGGTCCGGTCCATGATCGACAGCAGTACCAGCGCCCCGGCGGCGATGACGTCGACCCGGCCCGGGTGCATGACCGCGATGGCGGCCCGCTCGGCGTGTGAGGAGGCGACCAGCCGCTCGGTGATCTCGGCGACCTGCTCGTAGGAGATGCGGGCGTGGTGGATGCGCGACGAGTCGTACTCCTCCAGGCCCAGCGCGATGGCGGCCACCGTGGTGACCGAGCCCGCGAGGCCGACCAGCGTGCGGGCCTCGCGCAGCGGCACGGTCCGCTCGGCCAGGTCCAGCGCCGCCTCGACGTCGGCGCGGATCGCGGCGATCCGCTCGGGGCCGGCGGGGTCGTCGACCACTCCGTCCCGGACCAGATGGCGCTCGGTCATCCGGACGCAGCCCACGTCCACGGAACGGGCGGCCCGGACGTGCTCCTCGCCGACCACGAACTCGGTGGAGCCGCCGCCGATGTCCACCACCAGGAACGGCTTGTCCAGATCCGTGCGCCCGGACAGCTCCTTCGTGGCACCGGTGAAGGAGAACTCGGCCTCCTGGCCGCCGCTGATCACCTCGGGCTCGACGCCCAGGATGTCCATGACCCCGCGCACGAAGTCATCGCGGTTCTCGGCGTCGCGGGACGCCGAGGTGGCGACGAAGCGGACCCTCTCGGCACCCAGCTCCTTGATCACCGCGGCGTAGTCGCGGCAGGCGGCGAAGGTGCGCTCCAGGGCCTCGGGGGCGAGCCTGCCGGTACGGTCCACGCCCTGGCCGAGCCGCACGATCTCCATGCGCCGGTCCAGCTCCACAAGCTCACCGGTGGCGGGGTCGGCGTCCGCGACGAGGAGGCGGATCGAGTTCGTACCGCAGTCGACGGCGGCGACACGGGTCATGCCGACTCCTCCTTGTCCTCCACGGCCGGAGCGTTGTCCGACTGCCCGCACGGCGTGACGCACGGCCCCTTGGCCCACCACTCCGGCAGCATGGCGATCGCCTCGTCGCCCAGCGGGTTCACCCCGGGGCCCGCGGCCAGCGAGTGGCCCACCAGCACGTGCAGGCACTTCACACGGTCGGGCATGCCGCCCGCGCTGGGGAAGCCCTCCAGCACCTCGATCGCGTCGCGGCGCCGGATGTAGTCCTCGTGCGCGGCGCGGTAGGCGGCGGCCAGCTCGGGGTCGGTCGCGAGGCGCTCGGTCATCTCCTTCATGACGCCGTTCGCCTCCAGCGTGCCGATCGCCGAGGCGGCCCGCGGGCAGGTCAGGTAGTAGAGGGTGGGGAACGGCGTGCCGTCCTCCAGGCGGGGGGCCGTCTCGACCACGTCCGGCTGCCCGCAGGGGCAGCGGTGCGCGATGGCGCGCAGACCGCGCGGCGGGCGGCCCAGCTGCTCCTTGAACGCGGCGATGTCCGCGTCGGTGGGCGGGGTGTGCGGGGTCGGCGGGGGTGCGGCTTCCATGCGTGCCTTCGTCTAGTTCCTGCTGCCGGCCGTTCTCGTCACCGGCGGCTCTCGGTGCCGGCGGTCACGGGGTGCCGGCGGTTGTCGGTGGCGGCGGCTCCTGCCGCCGGCCGTCACGGCGTCACTGCCGCTCGGGACGGTCGGCGGAGTCGACGCCGTCCCAGAAATTGTCGTACCAGGGGCGGTCGGTCGCCGCCTCGTCGGGACGCCTCTGCCTGGCCGCGTCCGGGTCGACCACGGTGAAGGACGTCTCCCCCGGCCGTACGTAGTGCAGGTGCTCGCGGGCCAGCCGCTCGATGTAGGCGGAGTCCTGGAGCCGCGCCTTCTCGTCGCGCAGCTCCTCGACGCGCTGCCCGGCCCGGTCGGCCTCGCGCTGCTGCTCGGCGATCTCGCCCCGTTGCGACACGTACTGCCGCATCGGGTAGGCGAGCGCGACGATCAGGGTGCACACCACCAGGGCGAGCAGGGCGGCGCGGCCGGTGAGCCGGGAGCGGCGGGCCTGGCGACGGGTCTGCGAGCGGTAGACCCGGGCGGCGGTCTGCTCGCCGAGCAGCCGCAGCCTGGTCGCGGTGGAGAACCGGTCCCGGTCCTTCCCGGCCATGTCCGCCTCCCCTGTCGCCACACACGTACGTCCCCGCACACGGTACGGGACCGAGTGCGGGGACGTACGGATCTGCCTGTCGTCAGCCCTTGAACCGGGGGAACGCGGAGCGGCCCGCGTACACCGCGGCGTCGTCGAGGATCTCCTCGATGCGCAGCAGCTGGTTGTACTTGGCGACGCGGTCCGAACGGGCCGGGGCACCGGTCTTGATCTGGCCGCAGTTGGTGGCGACGGCCAGGTCGGCGATGGTGGTGTCCTCGGTCTCGCCGGAGCGGTGGGACATCATGCACTTGAAGCCGTTGCGCTGGGCGAGCTCGACGGCGTCGAGGGTCTCGGTCAGCGAGCCGATCTGGTTGACCTTGACCAGCAGGGCGTTGGCGGTGTCGTTCTCGATGCCGCGGGCGAGGCGTTCGGGGTTGGTGACGAACAGGTCGTCGCCGACGAGCTGGACCTTGTCACCGAGCCTGTCGGTGATGGTCTTCCAGCCGTCCCAGTCCTCCTCGTTCAGCGGGTCCTCGATGGAGACCAGCGGGTACGCGTCGACGAGCTCGGCGTAGTAGTCGGTCATCTCCGCGGCGGTACGGGTCTGGCCCTCGAACTCGTAGACGCCGTCCTTGTGGAACTCGGTGGCGGCGACGTCGAGCGCCAGCGCGATGTCCTGGCCCGGCTGGTAACCGGCCTTCTTGATGGCCTCCACGATCAGGTCGAGGGCGGCGCGGTTGGACTCCAGGTTCGGGGCGAAGCCGCCCTCGTCGCCGAGGCCGGTGGACAGGCCGCGCTCCTTGAGCACGCCCTTGAGCGCGTGGTAGGTCTCCGTGCCCCAGCGCAGGGCCTCGGAGAACGACTCGGCGCCGATCGGGGCGATCATGAACTCCTGGATGTCGACGTTGGAGTCCGCGTGGGCTCCGCCGTTGAGGATGTTCATCATCGGCACGGGCAGGACGTGCGCGTTGGGTCCGCCGAGGTAGCGGAAGAGCGGCAGGTCGGAGGCCTCGGACGCGGCGTGCGCGACGGCGAGGGAGACACCGAGGATGGCGTTGGCGCCGAGCGAGGACTTGTCCGGGGTGGCGTCCAGGTCGAACATCGCCTGGTCGATCAGACGCTGCTCGGTGGCGTCGTAGCCGACCAGCTCGGGGCCGATCTGCTCGATGACGGCGAGGACGGCCTTCTCGACACCCTTGCCGCCGTAGCGGTTCGTGTCACCGTCGCGGAGCTCGAGGGCCTCGAACGCACCGGTGGAGGCACCGGACGGCACGGCAGCACGGCCGGTGCTGCCGTCGTCGAGGCCGACCTCGACCTCGACGGTGGGGTTGCCTCGGGAGTCGAGGATTTCCCGGGCTACGACGACGTCGATGGACGGCACGAGCATCTCCTTCTGGGATGTGACGCTTGAAACGCATGGTCTCTTTGGCCTTGCGGCAAGAGACTAACCGGCCCGGGGGCGGAGCCCCGCCGGTGCCCGCCCCGTGGGACGAAAAGAATCACGAAAGCCTGCGATCCGGCCTTACGACACCGAAACGGGAAGAAGCCCCGACCCGGCGCGCACGGGGGGAAAAGCGCACCGGGCCGGGGCGGTCGGCGGATGCATCGCCTCAGAAGAGGTGATGCACGCTCAGGCGAGACGGAGCTTCTGTCCCGGGAGGATCAGGTCGGCGCTCTTGAGGACGTCCTTGTTCAGCTCGAAGAGCTTCTTCCAGCCGCCCTTGACCTTCTGCTGGGTCGCGATGCCGCCGAGGGTGTCACCGGCCTTGACGGTGTAGACGGCCTTCTTGACGGCCGGTCGGGCCTCGCTCCGGGAGGCCCGCTCCGCCGCGACGGCGGCCTTCGGCGCGGCGGGCTTCGACACGGCGGGCTTGGGGGCAGCGGTCACGGCGCCGGTGTAGGGGGCATTGGAGAGACCGACACCGCAGACGGGCCAGGCGCCCTTGCCCTGTCCGGCGAGGACCTTCTCGGCGATCAGGATCTGCTGCTGCTTGGTCGCCTTGTCGGCGGTCGGCGCGTAGGCGGTGCCGCCGTACGCCGCCCAGGTGGAGGCCGAGAACTGCAGGCCGCCGTAGTAGCCGTTGCCGGTGTTGATGGACCAGTTGCCGGTGGACTCGCACTGGGCGACCTTCTCCCACTCGGCGGCGGTCGCGGCGGACGCGGACCCGGACGCCATGAGCGGCACGGCGACGGCGGCGCCGGCGACACCGGCGTACGCGACGAGACGGGTGGCCTTGGACGGACGACGGTGCTTGCCCTTGCTGGAAAACAGCATGGTTCGACTCCTCACCGACGCCTGCGAGGTGAGCTGTCGGGTTCGGGCCGGATGAGTGCCCGGCCGCGCGCTGGGCGCGCGGCTCCACCCCTAGCCGGCCAAGGCCGTCCGACACGGCGTCACAGAGGACGCGTGTCAACGGCCAGGCCCGGCACTTACCTTGGGTCCCCCGCTCCTGCCTTCGGCGCTTGCGCGACGCATGGTCCCGGCGTCCGCCGGCAGGACTCGGCGTGCGGTCGTCGGGGCTCGCGGTGGCGAGCGGTTACGACCGTAAACACACATCTCGGCGCGGTACAAAGCCGATCAGGGTCAAAGAGACTCATGTCTCACTTACACAGAAACGGACAATCCGCCGCGAACTACTTGTGATTGATGAGCAAGTTGTCCGACTTGCCCGCCTCGGCCGACTCTGTGGCCTCGGTCTCGCCCTCCGTTGCAGACGTTCCGAGTGCAAGGCTCTGGCCAGGGCGAATGAGATTCGGGTTGGCGCCGATCGTCTCGCGGTTCGCCTCGTAGAGGGCCGCCCAGCCGCCGTCAAGCTGCTGCTCGTCGACGATGACCGACAGGTTGTCACCGGGCCTGACGGTGTAGGCATCGGCACCGACGGCCGCGTCACGCGCCGATCCGTCACCTCGTGAGGCATGACGGCCACTCTGGTGGATATTGTCCGTATTGCCAGCATCTGCCCCGGCTTCAGCAGCCGGGACTCCGCGATGCTTGCCGGTACCGGCCTGGACCTCGGGGGCCGTGGACTCCGTGGCACCCGGGGCCCCGGTTTCGACCTCCTCCGCGGCACCCTTCGCGGCTCCCTCGGCGCCGCGTGCGGGCGCACCGGTCGTACCGGCCTCCGGAGCGACGGCGACGGCCCCCTCGGCCGCGTCCGCTGCCGCACCCTCGACGGACTCGCCACCCTCGCCCTGTTCGCCGGACTTGTCCGACCCATTCGATCCATCCGACTCGTTCGCCTTGTCGGACTCCACCGGATTCGTGGGCTTCACCGGCTGCACGGGGGTTCCCGGGTCCACGTCCGCATGGGCGCCGCCCTCGGCCAGTCCGGCGCTCACCGCGCAGGACTGCCAGGCGTCGGGGCCGCTGCCGGCGAGGACCTTCTCCGCGACGGCGATCTGCTGGGCGCGGCTGGCGAGGTCCGGGCGCGACGCGTAGGCGGAGCCGCCGTAGGCGTCCCACTGCTCCTGCGTGAGCTGGAGACCGCCGTACTCGCCGTTGCCGAAGTCGGCACTCCACATCCGGCCGCTCTCGCAGTCGGCGACCCTGTTCCAGGTCTCCGCGTCGGCGGCGTTGGCGTTGGCCGCCGCGAGCAGCGGAAGGGCCAGTGCGGAGCCGGTCACCCCCGCGGCGACGACAAGGGCGGGAGCCTGACGGGGTCGGCGGTGTCTACCGTTCCCGGAGCGCATGCGGTGGGCCTTTCGCGTGACTACTGGGATGGACGGTGAACCTAGCCGCATTCGAACGTCAGTCACAAGTCGATGCAGCGCAGATCACGTGAAAGTCACGAATTTGATGGTGCGTCAGTTTCGATGAGGGGTGAACTCTACGGGCAATGTGCGCAATCCCCGCATGATGAGTCCCCCACGCCATCGCAAATCGGCTGGATCGACCGCAAGCCGCAGATCGGGCAAGCGGGTCAGGAGCGTCGCAAGTGCCGTCTGGCCCTCCAGTCTTGCCAGCGGCGCTCCGAGGCAGTAGTGGATGCCGTGCCCGTAGCCGAGGTGCTGGTTGTCGCGCCGGGCCAGGTCCAGCGTGTCCGGGTCGTCGAAGCGCTCCGGATCACGGTCGGCGGCGGCGAGAACGACCAGCACGGGATCGCCGGCCTCGATGCGCTCCCCCCCGAGGGAAAGCGCTTGCGTGGCGAACCGCCACGTCGCGAGCTCCACCGGCCCGTCGTAGCGCAGCAGTTCCTCGACGCCCGTTGCCAGCAGGCCGGTCTCCCCGGCGGCCAGCGACGTCTGCAACCGCTCCCGCTGGACGGGGTTCCGCAGCAGTGCGTAGGTGCCGTTGCCGATGAGGTTGACGGTCGTCTCGAAGCCGGCGAAGAGCAGGATGAACGCCATCGCGGCGGCTTCGTTCTCGGTCAGGTGCTCGCCGTGGTCACTGGCCCGGATCAGACCGGAGATCAGGTCCTCGCCCGGGTCCTCCCGCTTGCGGTGGATGAGCTCGGCCAGATAGCCCCGCATCCTCTTCACCGAACGGGCGACCCCGCCGCGCGGACCTCCCCCGTGCCGGATCATCATTCCCGCCCAGTCACGGAAGTCGTCCTGGTCTTCCGAGGGGACCCCGAGCATGTCGCAAATGGCGTAAATGGGGAGCGGGAAGGCGAATTCGTGGATGAGGTCGGCCTCCCCTTTTGTTGCAAAGCCGTCGATGAGACGGTCCGTCAGCTCCTGCACGCGCGGCGCGAACTCCGCGACGCGGCGCGGGGTGAACGCCTTGGACACCAGCCGCCGCAGCCGGGTGTGGTCCGGCGGGTCGATGTTGAGCAGATGCGTCATCAGCTCGGCCTTGCGCTCGCCGGGAATGCCCGTCTTCCCCTTGGCGTGGGCGGGTTCGTCATGGTGCGCGGGATTCTTCGACAGCCGCTGGTCGGCCAGCGCCTGCTTGGCGTCCGCGTACCGCGTCACCAGCCAGGCCTCGACCCCGCTGGGCAGCCTGGTGCGGTGCACCGGCGCGTGCTCCCGCAGCCAGGCGTACGCGGGATAGGGGTCGGAGGCGAACTCCCAGGTGAAGAGCTGGGGAGGCGTTCCTGCGGAGTCGTGGGCGGGGCTGTCGGCGTTCACCCCTCGACGTTAGCCCCGACGGTCAGTCACCGGTCGGGCAGTCCCTCGGCCACGCGGATGGCGTCACGGTAGGCACGGCCCGCGGCGCGCAGCGCGGCCTCCGGGTCGACGCCCTCGGACTGGGCGCGGACGGCCAGGGCGAGGAGTTCGTAGCCGATGCCGTCACCGGCTGGCAGCGGGACGTCCAGCCCCGCCGTACGGACCCGGGAGGCGAGCTTCGCGACGAGGGCCAGACCCGGCTGGCCCAGCGGTACGCCGTCGGTGACCGACTCGCGCTGCTTCTCCGCGGCCTTGGTGCGCAGCCAGTGCTCCTTGACGTCCTCCGCGGTCTCGGCGGTCTCCTCGCCGAAGACGTGCGGGTGGCGGTGGATCAGCTTCTCCACGATCGTCCCGGCCACGTCGTCGACGGAGAACGGCTCCTCCGGGTCCTCCTCGGCGATCCGGGCGTGGAAGACGACCTGGAGCAGGACGTCGCCCAGTTCCTCGCGCAGTTCGTCCCGGTCGCCGTCCTCGATCGCCTCGACGAGTTCGTACGCCTCCTCGATGCCGTACTTGGCGAGGCCCTTGTGGGTCTGCTGCGAGGACCAGGGGCACTCGACGCGGATGCGGTCCATGACCTGGACGAGGTCGAGCAGCCGGGAGCCCGGCAGATCGTACGAGCCGGGCAGCAGCTCCAGCTCCGGCATGGCCACCCGGCCCGAGCCGGCGAGCCGGGCGAGCCCGTCGGTCAGTGCCCTGTCCCCCTCGCCGGACGGCAGGACGACGACGGTCCGCCCGCCCGCGCAGGCCTCCAGCAGTTCCCGAGCGGTGGGAGCGGTGTGCTCGACCTCGACGCCGGCCTCACGCAGATACGGCAGCTGGGGGTGGCCCGGGTCGGCGCACAGCACCCGGTCGGCGGTGCGCAGGGTCTGCCACGCGGGCCAGGACAGCAGTCCCGGCGCCACCCGGTGGCTGGCGGTGAGCAGCACCACGCGTCCCGTGCCGGGGGCGTCGGGTGCGGTGCTGCGGCGGTCGGGGGTGTCTTCGCGGGTCACCCTCCGAAACTACCCCGCCGTCGGCGCGTCCCCGGAGCCGCCCTGGGGGGCCTGGGCGATCCACGGCGCACGGTAGTCGCCGAGCTGGATCCTGGCGTCGTCCCAGGTGCCGTACCTGGGGTTCACGTCGATGCGTAGCGCCTTGGACGCGGCTGTGAGCGCCGTGCCGACCTTCTGCTGGCCTTCGGGAGTGCCGAGGTTCGCCCCCAGCGCCCCGGCCAGCTTGGTGAGCAGCACCTCCTCCCGGACGGCCTGGTCGATCTGGGCGGGGGCGACACCGCGCTGCTGGAGCAGCATCGCGGCCAGCTGGTCCGGGCCGCCCGCCTGCGCGGCTGCCGCCGCGCGGGCCTGCTGCACGTCCTTGCGGGTCACCGTCACCCCGGCGTCCTGAGCGGCCCGCTCCAGGATCCGGTCGAGGATCATGCCGTGCAGCTTCGCCCGGCCGAGACGTCCGGTGTTGCGGACCAGCTGGGCGGCGTGCGGCGAGGCCTCCTGGGCGGCACGGACCTCGGCGACCTGTGCCTGCAGGGTGGAGACCTCGATCCGGTCGCCGCCGACGAGGGCTGCCGCCCCCGGGTGGGCCTGGCCGCCGCACGCGGCGAGCAGCGGTCCGATGGCGAGGAGTGCGGCGGAGACGGAGAGCGCGGTGCGACGGCGGCGGTGCAAAGGAGCCTCCCGGCGTGGGTCGTGCGACTGAGAACGACCTTGCGGTGATCGATGTTAGGCAGTTGATGTGGCGGGGGCCACTACTTCGCGGTCACTGCTCGGCCCTGCGTGGCCGCCGCGGCCGCTGCCTGCCCTGCCCAACGACTGCGGGCGCCGCGGGTCTCGCCCGGCGGGGCGGGCCGGACGGGGCGGGCCGGACGGGGCGGGCCGGACGGGGCGGACGGGTTCGTCCCGTCCGGGTGCCGGTCCCGGTCCCGGTGCGGTCGGGGTGCGGTCCGGGTCGGGGCAGCGTCCGGGTCCGGCCCCGGGCGGGGGCCGGGTCCAGGCGGGTCCGGCTCCGGGTCGGCGTCCGGGTCCGGGTCCGGGTCCAGGCGGGTCCGGGTCCGGGCGGGTCCGGGTCCGGGCGGCTCCGGCTCCGGGCGGGGTCGGCGTCCGGGTCGGGGCGGGGTCGGCGTCCGGGTCGGGGGCGGCGTCCCGGTCCGGCCCCGGGCAAGGACCTGGTCCCGTCCGGGCAAGGACCTGGTCCCGTCCGGACCCGGGCGCGGCATCCGGGTCCGACCCCGGGCAAGACCCCGTCCCCGTCCGGACACGACACCCGGGCCCGGCCCCGGCTGAGGTCCGGGTCGGCTCAGATGCGGCGTACGGCCTGGTGCCGGGCGAGCTGCCGGCGCAGTTCGCCGGACATGGGATGGTGCGGTCCGTAAGTGCGTTCCACGTCGAACAGCAGCGCCTGCAGGTGCTGGTACGCGGCCGCGTGGTCGCCCACCGCCAGGAGGAGGTTGCCCATGCGCTGGCGTATCTCGAAGGCGCGAGCCGGGTCGGTGCCGCCGGTGACGTACTGGTTCTCGAAGTAGGGGAGCAGGGCGCGGTACTCGGCGAGGGCCGCGGTCGCCTCGCCGAGCTGCTCCAGGCAGTGGGCCGCGTCGTAGCGGTACTGGAGGGCCTGCGGGTCGGCGAGTCCGGACTCGGCGGCACGGTCGTCGGCGAGGCGACGCAGCTCGGGCAGCGCGCGGCGGTACTGGCCGTCGTCCATCAGGGTCGTCGCGTACTGCTTGCGGAGGATCCGGACGACCGGGGAGTGCTCGCCGTGCTGGGCGGCGGCCGCGGGCAGGATCCCGCCGAGGATGTCCACGGCCTGGGTGATCCGGCCCTCGCCGAGGAGCCGCTTGACCTCGTCGACGGCGCCCGCGACATCGGGGGCCGCCGGGCCGGACACGGGTGTCGGCACCGGTACGGACGGGGCCGGCGCGGCCGGGCGGTCGGGCCAGGGCGCGTGCGGGCGCAGGAACGGACGGGTCGGGTCGAGGGGTCCGGTGACGGCGGCGCCCCGGGCGGGCAGCAGGGGGAGGAGCTGCTCGTACACCTGCTGGGCCGACGCGGGACGGTGCTGCGGATCCTTCGCGAGGAGGTTCAGCACCAGCGTTTCGAGGGCCTCGGGCACTTCCGGGCGCAGCCGGCGCACCGGGAGCGGCGGCTCGTACAGATGGCGGTGGAGTACGCCGAGGGCGGTGTTGCCGGTGAACGGCACGTTGCCGCTGAGGAGTTCGTGGAGCACCACGCCGAGCGCGTACAGGTCGGTGGCCGGGCCGACGGCTCCGCCCATGGCCTGCTCCGGCGCCATGTAGGCGGGGCTGCCGATGGGTGAACCGGTGTGGGTGAGGCGGGTGGTGTCGGTGTCGATGACGGAGGCGACACCGAGGTCGAGGACGGTCACGGTGCCGTCGGGCCGGACCATCAGGTTCCGCGGCTTGAGATCGCGGTGCACGATCGGCACGGCGTGCACGGCGGACAGCACGGCGCACAGCTGCGCGGCGACCGAGACGGCCCAGGGCCACGGATACGGGTCGTGCTCGGCCAGATGGTCGGAGAGGTTGGCGCCCTCGACGTACTGCATGACGAGGTAGAGCTCCTCGGCGTCGCTCCCCGCGTCGTGCACCGTGACCAGTCCGGGGTGGTCAACCTGTGCGGTGACCCGGCACTCCCGGAGGAAGCGGCGGCGCAGCTCCTCGGCGTCGTCGGCCCCCGCGACCCGGTCGGGGCGGAGCAGCTTCACGGCCACCCGGCGGTCGAGCCGGCGGTCGTAGGCGGTCCAGACCTGGCCCATGCCGCCCTGGCCGAGGACTGTGGCCAGTTCGTAGCGGCCCGCGACGATCCGGCCGCCGCTCACCGGCCGCCGCCCTCGCCGTCGGTCCTCCGCGGGTCATTGCGCAAGAGGTCGCTGAGTTCGTCGAGTTCGGCGCGGACCTGGTCGATGCGGTGCGGGGCGGGCCGCTGCGGCGGCTGCTGGGCCGGGGGCTGCTGCGCCGGGATCTGCGGCTGCGGCGGCTGCGGCGCGGGGTAGCCGTATCCCGGGCCGGTCGGCGGCACGTAGGGACCGGGCTGCATGGGAGCCGTGGTCTGGGCGGCGCCCGGCCCGTAGGGGGCTGTGTACGACGCCGGGTAGCCGGGTTCCGGGGCGCGGCGGTCGGAGTGGATCGCGACGTCCACGGCCAGGAAGTAGATCGAGACGATGAGTGCTTCGGAGAACATCAGGGCCGCGCCGACGTCGGACCACGTGTTCTCCTCGGGGAACGTGCCGACGAGGGTGAACCCCGTGACGGTCCAGGCGGCCGACAGGCAGAGCAGGACCCAGTCGACCACCTTGCGGCGCAGGATCGCCAACCGCAGCATCGGCGCGAACGCGAGGAGGCCGCAGCTCAGGAACGCGCACAGACAGAAAAGTACGCGCAGCGTGATGACCGTGCCGTCGCTGGACTGGCGCGGTGCGTTGCCTGGGCCGTTCACGATCGCTCCTGGACAGCTAATGGGAATGGTATGGCGAGACTATCGGCACGCCCTGACGCGGGGACCTCCAGTCCGCCATCTGATTCCGTCCTGATACACCCGATCCGTCGTTCTAGTCCGGGCGTACGGTTCCGTCCGCCAGCCCGTCGTGCAGTCCCTGCACCAACTGATCCCCCAGACGTCCCGCTTCACGGAGGGCCTCCTCGAACGAGGCGAGGGCACGGAAGTGCGCTCCGTAGCGCTGTTGTTCCGCGAGCGGCAGCCGGGGCAGCTGTACGCGCCTGACGTCGAGCCGGGTGGCGGTGGAGGCGTAGCTGCTGGCCTTGCGGCTGTTGGCGGTGGCGCGCAGGAAGCCGGCGAGGAACCAGGGGTCGAGGGCGGCCGGGTCGGGGCGTAGCAGCTGGAGGTTGCGGCCGATGGCCGCACCGGCCGTCTCGGCGTCGACGACCCGGGCGACGGAGCCGCCGCCGAGGATGGGGACGACGACGTCACCATGTTCGGTCCTGACGGGTTCGTCGACCAGCCCTCCGGGCCCCGCCGGGACGGTACCGGAGGGCGCGGTGCCGGCGAGAACATCGTGTTCGGTGAGGAGCGGACCGCCTGTGGGTGAGCTGCCGGAGCCGCCCGAGTGCAGTACCAGTGCGCCGGCGCGGGCGAGTTCACCGATGGTGGTGAGCGGCCTTCGGGCGGGCGGCGCCGGTTGCGCGGTCCGGGGCGTGAGGTCGGCGGTCCTCCGCAGGGTCTCGCCGAGGCGTTCGCTGACCCGGGTGAGGTCGGCGGGGCCGCCGCTCGCGTCGGGCGGCAGGTGTCTGGCGGGGGCCAGGTCGACGTCGTCGTCGAGGAGTTCGATGACGGGCACGGTACGGCTGACGCCGGGCTGCTCCACGACGGTTCCCTCGCGCTCGAAGGGCTGCCAGGCGTCCAGGACGGCGGTCTGCACGGCGTGCCAGGGCAGTTTGTCGCGTCCGCCGTCGGCGGTCAGGCCGGAGGTGTCGACGACGAGGAGTTCCGGTGTGGGCCGGTCGCCGGGCACGGGCCTGCGCAGCACCCAGATGTGGAGCGGGATCCCGTAGGGGGGTGCGGCGCCGGGGGGCAGGGCGATGACGGCGCGCAGTACGCCACGGCGCAGCAGGTCGGCGCGGACCCGGCGGCCGGAGCGGCGGGACGCGGCGGCCGGGGGCATGAGGAGGACGGCGGTGCCGCCGTCGCGGAGCCGGGCAAGCGCGTGCTGCACCCAGGCGAGCTCGGATTCGGTGCGGGCCGGAAGGCCGTACTCCCACCGGGTGTCGTAGGCGAGTTCCTCGTGTCCCCAGTTCCGTTCGTTGAACGGCGGATGGCAGAGCACGGCGTCCGCGCGGAGGGTCGGGAAGGCGTCTCCGCGGAGGGTGTCGCCGACGGCGGCGCGGACGTCCGCGTCACCGTGCAGGGCGAGGCGCAGCGCGGTGAGCGCGGCCAGTTCGGGGACCGACTCCTGGGCGTGCAGCGCGGTCGGGTTCGGTACGGCGCGCAGCAGGGAGCCGGTGCCGGAGGCCGGGTCGAGCACGGTGGCAGGGGTGCCGACGAGGGCGGCCATCAGCTCGGCGGTGCCGGGCGGGGTCAGGGTGTACTGCCGGGGGTTGGCGTCGAGGTGCCGGCCGAGCAGGAACTCGAAGGCCTGGCGGGCGCCCAGTTCCGCGGCGAGTTCGCCCGCGCCGCGCATCAGGGGCACGGATGGCAGCAGTTCGCCCGCGGCGGACGGCCGGTGGGGCGACCGGTCGTGGGGTTCGCCGAAGCGTGCTGTGAGCACCTGACCGAGGACCTCCGGGAGCAGTCCGGCCATGCGCTCGTCGGAGACGGCGGTGAGCTCCCGCCAGGCGGTGGGCCGTTCACGGACCACGAGCAGGGCGCAGCCCGTGTGGACGAGGGCGGCGACGGCTCCGGCGGGATGGGCCGTGAGCTGCTGCCAGACGCGTTCACGGAGCGGCACCTCGGCGAGCTTGCCCTGGGCACGGAGCCATCGTTCGACGTCGGCGAGCGCGAACGAGGGGCTGGTCTCGGTGCCGCCGACCGGCCGGGGAAAATCCGTGTGCCGGCGCCGCCAGTTGCTGACGGCCGCGCGTCCCACACCGGCGAGACGGGCGATCTCCGCGGCGGTGACCTCTGCTGCGTTCTCCGGCACCTGGCTTGCTCCCCTCGTGCGTGCACGCGCGGCTGGTGACTGCTGTGACGGCGAGTTTACCGACGTCCAGTCGTCCATCCTTCACAGCGTACGAGCCCGTTAGGCGAGATGTTCACTGAAACTGGTGTTGACTCGGTTCACAGGCTCTGGTCTTATTGCTCCACCGCTTCACGGGACCGCTGAGATCCCGGAAACACCCATGTCGGAGGAGCCCATGTCCCACCCCGAACCGCAGCGGCAGCAGCCGTGGGCACCTGCGCCGCGGGTGACCGACTCTCGTCCTGCCGACAACGGCCCCGGCACCGCCGCGCTGGTCAGCGGCCTCCTCGGCGTGCTCTTCGGCGCCGTCCCGGCCGTCGTTCTCGGGTTCGCCGGAATCCGCCGCTGGTGATCCTCGCCCTCCTCGTGGGGGCCGTGGACGCGCTGGTGGTCCTGCTCCTCGTCGTGCTGGCCGGCGTACTCGGAATCGTGGCGGTGGGCGTCGGCCTCGGAGGCCGCCGCCGGGCCCGGCTCGGCCGGGCCACCAACCGGGCCGCGGCCACCACGGGCATCGTCCTGGGGCTGGTCGCCCTGGCCCTCTCGGTGCTCGGCGCGGTGGCCGTGTACCGGGCCGTCGGCCCGGCGGCCGAGGGAGAACGACCGCCCGCCGCCGTTCCCCTGGACTCGTCCACGACACCGTCCGGTGGGGCCTGAGGCCCGGGGCCGCCCCGGGCGCTGCCCCGGCCCGGCCCGGTCACCCCGCCGTTCACCTGGTGGGCGGGCCGGTCGCCATGGCCGGGAATGGCCGTCCCCGAGGCTCGCCCCGGCCGCACCTGCTTCCCCTGTCCCGCTGCTTCTCGTCCCCACCTCATCCGCTGGAGGAATCCCATGTCCCGTTCGACCCGCCCCGCCCTGACCCGTTGTGGACTCGTCGCACTCGGCACGGTCGCCGTGTTCGGACTGACCGCCTGCGGCGCGCTGACGGGCACGTCCGCCCCGAAGGCCACCGGACCGTTCGCGGACCTGTCCGGACCCGAGGTGCTGAAGAAGGCCGTCGCCACCACCAAGGCCGCCAAGTCCCTGACCATGGACCTCGACCTCAAGACCGCCGACGGCCCGGTCAAGGCCCATGTGTCCCTCGACACCAAGGGCGAGTGCACGGGCGACATGACCGTCGGCACCGGCAAGGTCGGCATCATCAGGACCGGAGACACCGTCTACATGAAGCCCGACGAGGCCTACCTGCGGGAGCAGAGCAAGGGCGAACCGGCCGAGGAGACCGAAGCCGCCGTGGAGCTCCTCGCCGGCCGCTGGATGAAGATGAAGGCGTCCGACCCGGACGCCAAGGACCTCACGGAGATGTGCCAGCTCGGCACGATGCTGGCCGCGTTCGACAACGAGAGCACCATTGCGCGCAAGGGCGACGTGACCACGGTGGGCGGGCAGCAGGCCCTCGAACTGACGGAGCGGTCGGCCAAGGGCGAGGACTCGGCCTATGTCGCCACCAAGGGCGAGCCGTACCTGCTCAAGGTCGAGGACCGCACCGGGGACGAGCCGGGCACGATCGCCTTCTCGGAGTTCGACAAGCCGGTCGACGCGAAGGCTCCCGCCGCCGGGGACATCGTCGACCCGGAGAAGCTGGGCGCCTGACACCCGCCCGGCCACGCGCCGGGAACGCACCGGTACGACGCCGGAGGGGACGCCGGAGCGGACGGCCCCTCCGGCGTTCCCGGGAGGCCGCCTCCGTGAGGCCTCCCGCGGACCGGCCTCACGGAGGCCCCGCTCTCCCGGTGATGCACCGGGTCAGCCGACCCGGTGCCGGACCCATACGTTGGGCTCGACGTACACCGCGTAGCCGCGTTCCGGTTCACAGTGCACGGGGACGAGCGCGCCCGGGACCTCGACCGGTCCCGCGGTGTCGAAGGGCAGTCCGGTCCACTGCCGCCATTGCGCGAGTCCTCCGGACACCGTCATCGACGCCGGCGCCACCGAGTCGATGGTGCCGCCCGCCCGGACGTGCACCCGGAGCCAGGGGTCGTGCGGGAGCCCGTCCTCGCGTACCCGGTGCGCGTACTCGTCGATCGGCGCGTCCGGCTCCCGGTGCTTGGCGTTGGGGCGGACCGGCGCGACGAGCTCGCCGAAGCCGAGCCGGCGCGTGTTCTCGCGCATCGCCGCGAGCATCCGTCCGGAGATGCCCCGCCCGGTCCGGCCGGCGGCGACGGTGACCTCGATCGCGCTGACCGTGTCGGGCTTCCTGCCGTGCCGCAGGTCCGAGAACGCCCAGAGCAGGACCTGGTCCCAGCCGCCCGCGGGCAGCTCGCGCCGTCCCTCCGCATCGAGCGCGAAGGGGACGCTGAACGCCCGCGCCACGACCTCTCCGTCGTCGTCCGTCGCGACCAGTACGTACTCGGGCAGTTCGGCGACGATCCGGCCCATGTTCGCCCAGCCCACCGGGTCGTGGAGGATGAACTCCGGCCAGGTGTCGAGCATCTTCCAGGCGGCCTCTTGGAGTTGGGGGCGTTCGGCGAGGGTCGTGACGGTCAGGTCTGACATGGCCGCAGGCTATGACCGGCGCGCCGGGACGCGCAGGGAATTTTCCGCGCGCCATACCGTCCCGGTGCGCCCCCTCCCGGGAGGCGGGCCGGTCGCACGGCGAGTAGCGTCGCAATCGGGGACCGACGTCCGCGATGCGAGCGCGGGACCTCCCCCCTCGGGAAGGAGTCCGAGCACAAGGAGTCCGAGCATGGGGATCTTCGACCGGTTCAGACACCACGAGAAGGCCAAGGAGATGTCCGACGCCGCCGAGCGCGATCTGAACGCGCGGACCGGCGGAAAGCACGAGGACAAGATCGACGCCGCCCAGCAGAAGGCGGAAGGGGCGCTCGGCATGAAGGACGAGGACAACCCCGACCGGCCGCCGGCGGCCTGACCTGGCGCCTCTCCCCCGCGCCGCCCGCCTCCCCTCGCGGGCGGCGCCCTCCGTCCCGCCGGGCGGCGTCTCAGCGACGCTTGCAGCCCCGCACTTCACCCTTCGGCGCGCAGTTGTCGGGGTCGTTGCGCCGGACGATGTCGCCGTCCAGTGTGAGCGTGCCGGAGGACTTGTAGATGCCGCCGCCTTCGTCGGCGCGGTTGTCGATGATGGTGTTCCTCTCCAGCGTGGCGGTGCCCTTCTCGTGGAAGAGGCCGCCGCCCTGCGCCGTACCGCCCTTGGCCCTCGCGGTGTTGTGCTCGATCAGGTTCCACCGGGCGGTCAGGTTGCCGCTGTTGTCGATGCCGCCGCCGCGCGCCGTGCCGTCCTTGGCGGTCGCGGTGTTGTCGGCGATGTGGCTGTCGGTCAGCCGGAGGGAGCCGGTGTCCTTGATCCTGATGCCGCCGCCGCGCGCTGTGCCGCGGTCTGCCACCGCTCGGTTGCCGATGATCCGCGAGTCCTCGACGATCAGCGGGCCCTCGCCGGCGATACCGCCGTGGGCGAAGCCGCCCGGGGCTTCGGAGACGTTGTCCCGGACCGTACTGCGAGTGATCGTCATCGCGTCGGGGTACTCGGCGCCGTTGGTGACGGCGGCGCGCGCGAAGCCGCCACCGTCCTGCCCCTCGGTCTTCCTGGCGAAGGCGTGGTTGCCGCCGATGAAGCTGTTCTCGATCGTCGTCTCGGCGTATCCGGCGACGCCGGACCCGGCCGCGACGCTCCCGGGGTTCTCGCTCTCCACCAAGTTGTCGGTCACGAGCACCCGCTCCAGCGTCAGCGGACCGTCGCTCGCGATGCCCCCGCCCTTCGCCTGGCCCGTGGACGTGTCCCCCGTCTCGAAGACGGCGGCGTTGTGCGTGATCTCGGTGTCCCACACGCCGGCCCGGGCCGCGCCGAGGTTCTCGATGCCGCCGCCCCGGGCGAACACCGCGGACTCGGCCCTGTTGTCGCTGATCCTGCTGTGGGTGAGCGTCAGACGCCCCTCGTTGAGGATGCCGCCGCCACACGATGCCTGCTCATCGGTCGGACAGCCCTTGGCAAATCCTCCGCTGATCTCCGTCCGCGTGAGCGTCAGATTCCCCTTCTTGCCCACCCGGAGGATGCGGAACTTCTCGGTGTCCGCGCCGTACCGGTCCCGCCTTTCGCGCCTGATCGTCGCCCACCGCCCGTCGATGGCGATCTCGCTCTCGATCTCCGGCAGCCCGTTGCCGGAGCCGCCCGCAGGCCGCGTCAGCCGGTACGTGCAGTCGCGGGCGAGCCGCAGCGTGTCCGCACCGGGGGACTCGTTCGCGTCGTCGATCGCCTCGATGAGGTCCCGCACCGAACAGCGGACGTCCACCGTCCCCCCATGGGCGGCGGCGGAGGCGGGCAGCGCGACCAGGGCGCCCGCCATCAGGCCGAGGACTGCGGGTACGCGGACCGCCGGCGACCCGGCGTTCCGAAACGGCGTCGACGACATCAAGGGCTCCTCTGCACGGTTCGGCGGCCCTCGTCGCCAGGACCGAGAGGACCGGAACCAGCCGAACACGCGCGTGCGCCGCCTGCTCCCCGGCGGATCCGTTCGGGGTAACAGGCGGCGCGAAAGGAGGACGCCAGGCGGAAGGAAGGCCTACGACCCCAGGATCGTCGTCAGGAACTCGCCGACCCACCCCAGCAGTTCCCGCCCGACCAGCGGCTTGCCGCCGATCTTGCCGGTCTTCGGCCGGGGCACCAGCACCTGGTGGACCGCGGGCTTCACGATCGAGCCGGGGTAGAGCCGCTTGAGGCGCAGTTCCTGCGACTCGCGCAGCTCGACCGGTGCGAAGCGGATGTTCGTGCCCTGGAGGACGATCTCGCCGACCCCGCAGGCGCGGGCCAGCATCCGCAGTCCGGCGACCAGCAGCAGGTTCTCGACGGGCTCCGGCAGCTTGCCGTAGCGGTCCGTCAGTTCCTCCCGGACCGCCGTGATGTCCGCCTCCGAGTTCGCGGAGGCGATCGCCCGGTACGCCTGGAGGCGCAGCCGCTCGCCCGGCGCGTAGTCGTGCGGGACGTGCGCGTCGACCGGCAGCTCGATCTTGACCTCCAGCGGCGGCTCCTCCTCGGCGCCGCCCTCCAGCGAGGCCCGGTAGTCGGCGACGGCCTCGCCGACCATGCGCACGTACAGGTCGAAGCCGACACCCGCGATATGCCCGGACTGCTCGCCGCCGAGCAGGTTGCCGGCGCCGCGGATCTCCAGGTCCTTCATCGCGACGTACATACCGGCGCCCATCTCGGTGTGCTGCGCGATCGTCGCCAGCCGTTCGTGCGCGGTCTCGGTGAGCGGCTTCTCCGGCGGGTACAGGAAGTACGCGTACCCGCGCTCGCGGCCGCGGCCCACCCGGCCGCGCAGCTGGTGCAGCTGCGACAGTCCGAAGTTGTCGCCCCGCTCGACGATCAGCGTGTTGGCGTTGGAGATGTCGATGCCGGACTCGACGATCGTCGTGGAGACGAGCACGTCGTACTTCTTCTCCCAGAAGTCGACGACGACCTGCTCCAGCACCGACTCGGACATCTGGCCGTGCGCGGTGGCGATCCGCGCCTCGGGCACGATCTCGCGAAGCCGGGCGGCGGCCCGGTCGATCGACTCCACACGGTTGTGGATGTAGAAGACCTGGCCCTCGCGCAGCAGTTCACGCCGGACGGCCGCGCCGATCTGCTTCTCCTCGTACGGGCCGACGAAGGTCAGGACCGGGTGCCGCTCCTCCGGCGGAGTGGTGATGGTCGACATCTCGCGGATGCCGGTGACCGCCATCTCCAGGGTCCGGGGGATCGGCGTCGCGGACATGGTGAGCACGTCGACGTTGGCGCGGAGCTTCTTCAGCTGCTCCTTGTGCTCGACGCCGAAGCGCTGCTCCTCGTCGACGATGACCAGTCCCAGGTCCTTGAACCTGGTCTCCGACGAGAACAGCCGGTGGGTGCCGATGACGATGTCCACGGCACCTTCCCGCAGGCCCTCCAGCGTCGCCTTCGCCTCCGTGTCCGACTGGAACCGGGACAGGGCGCGCACCTTCACCGGGAACTGCGAGTACCGCTCGGAGAACGTGCCGAAGTGCTGCTGCACCAGCAGCGTCGTCGGGACGAGGACCGCGACCTGCTTGCCGTCCTGGACCGCCTTGAAGGCGGCACGGACCGCGATCTCGGTCTTGCCGTAGCCGACGTCGCCGCAGATCAGCCGGTCCATCGGCACCGACTTCTCCATGTCCTCCTTCACCTCGGCGATGGTGGACAGCTGGTCGGGCGTCTCCGCGTACGGGAACGCGTCCTCCAGCTCCCGCTGCCACGGGGTGTCGGCGCCGAAGGAATGGCCGGGCGCCGCCATGCGCGCCGAGTACAGCTTGATCAGGTCGGCGGCGATCTCCTTGACGGCCTTCTTCGCCCGCGCCTTGGTCTTCGTCCAGTCGGCACCGCCGAGCCGGTGCAGCGTCGGCGCCTCGCCGCCCACGTACTTGGTGACCTGCTCCAGCTGGTCCGTGGGGATGTAGAGCCGGTCACCGGGCTGGCCCCGCTTGGCCGGGGCGTACTCGACGAGCAGGTACTCGCGGGTCGCACCCTGGACCGTGCGCTGCACCATCTCGAGGTACCGGCCGACGCCGTGCTGCTCGTGCACGATGTAGTCGCCCGCCTGGAGCGTGAGCGGGTCGATCTGCTTGCGGCGGCGGGCCGGCATCCGCTGCCCGTCCTTGCCGGCCGCCTTCTGGCCGGACAGGTCCGTCTCGGTCAGCACGGCGAGCCGCAGCCCGGGGTCCACGAAGCCGTAGTCGATCGAACCGCAGGCGACGTGCACCAGCGACGGAGTCGGCTCTTCGAGGTCCGCGTCGAGTCGCGCCGGGACGCCCTCGCCGCCCAGCACCTCGACGGTACGCGCCGCCGGGCCGTGGCCCTCCGTCACGAACACCGTGCGCCACCCGTCGGCCAGCCAGCCCTTGGTGTCCGCGAGCGCCCGCGCCGTGTCGCCGCGGTACGACTCGGGGGCGTGCATGCCGAGCTTCAGCGTGTCCGCGTCGAGCTCGGCGTCCGCCGCGAACGGCGACACCGACCACCACATCATGCCCAGCTCGCGCGCCCGGTCCCGGACGTCCGCGATGCCCCACAGGGACGCCGCGCCGACGTCGATCGGCGCCTCGCCGCCGCCCGCGGTGGCCGCCCAGGACGCCTGGAGGAACTCCTGCGAGGTCGCCACCAGGTCCGCGGCCCGGGTCCGCACCCGCTCCGGGTCGCACACCACCGCCATCGCACCGGCCGGCAGCACGTCCAGCAGCAGTTCCATGTCGTCGACGAGGACCGGCGCGAGCGACTCCATGCCCTCGACGGCGATGCCCTCCGCGATCTTCCCGAGGAGTTCGCCCAGCTCCGGGTGCTGCTCGGCGAGCGCCGCCGCACGTGCCCGCACCTCGTCGGTGAGCAGCAGCTCACGGCACGGCGGCGCCCACAGCCCGTGCTCGGCGACCTCCAGGGACCGCTGGTCGGCGACCTTGAAGTAGCGGATCTCCTCGATGTCGTCGCCCCAGAACTCGACGCGCAGCGGATGTTCCTCGGTCGGCGGGAACACGTCGAGGATGCCGCCGCGCACCGCGAACTCGCCGCGCTTCTCGACCAGCTCGACCCGTCCGTAGGCGGCGGCCGACAGTGCCGCCGCGACCTCCTCCAGATCGGCCTGCTGTCCGGTGCGCAGGGCCACCGGCACCAGGTCCCCGAGGCCCTTCACCTGCGGCTGGAGCACGGACCGCACCGGAGCGACGACCACGGACACCGGACCGGCGGACGGATCGTCCTCCACGGGGTGCGCGAGTCTGCGCAGCACCGCCAGCCTGCGGCCCACGGTGTCGCTGCGCGGCGACAGCCGCTCGTGCGGCAGGGTCTCCCACGCCGGGTAGTCCACCACTGTGTCCGGGTCGAGCAGCGACCGCAGCGCGGCCGCCAGGTCCTCGGCCTCCCGGCCGGTCGCGGTCACCGCCAGCACCGGCCGCCCCGCGTCCCGGGCGAGTGCCGCCACCGCGAACGGGCGGGCGGCGGGCGGTCCGACCAGGTCGACGTGGGTGCGGTGACCGTCCGTGGCGGCTTCCACCGCCTCGGCGAGGGCTGGGTCCTTGGCGACGGCGTCGAGCAGACCGTGCAGGCTCATGAAGAGGCATCCGTCCGGAGAGTGGGCAACGCGAACCGCCCGACACGTCGCACGGGCCGGGGGTCTCTCCAGCCTACGCCCACCGATTTCCCCACGGGATTTCTTCGGACCACGCGTAAACCGGGCGGCGGCACGGGGCGTATTCCCCGTGAGATCTCAGTCCGCAGCAGTACCCGCACAGCCCCGGAGCCGCATTTGACCGTCGAGGAGTTCGAGGAGTTCTACGGCGCCTGCGCCAAACAGCTCGTCGGTCAGCTCTACCTGATGACCGGGGACCTCCATGAGGCCCAGGACGTCGTCCAGGAAGCGTTCGTACGGGCCTGGGGGCGGCGTTCCCGGCTGGACCGGGAGGCCGGCCCCGAGGCCTGGATCAGGACCGTGGCCTGGCGGCTCGCGGTCAGCCGCTGGCGGCGCCGGGTCCGGTCCGCCGAGGCCTGGCTGCGGCACCAGCAGATCCGGCCGCCCGTCGCACACGAACCCGACCCGGGAACGGTCGCGCTGGTCGCCGCGCTGCGGCAGCTGTCCGACCGGCAGCGCCGGGTCGCGGTACTGCACTACGTCTGCGATCTCTCCGTCGACCAGGTGGCGACCGAGACCGGCATGGCGGCCGGGACCGTCAAGTCCCATCTCGCCCGCGCCAGGGCCGCTCTCGCGCCCCACCTCGACGACTCGATCACCGGGAAGGGCCACGGTGTCTGACTTGTCCGACTTCCATGAATCCGATGAGTTCCACGGCCCTGCCGGGGCCGACGGGGCAGGCGAGTTCCGCGAGGACGCTCCGCTCGCGGAGGCGCTCAAGCGTGCCGCGGCGGCCGGGGGCGCGCAGGTCGTCCCGGCGACGGCCGCACACGTGGCGGCGCTGGGCGCACGCCGGAGGCGGCGGACGCTCGCCGTGGCCGCCGCCTGCGCGGTGTGCCTGCTGGCGGGCGGGGGCTCACTGACGGCGCTCCGGCTGACGGGGGGCGCACCCGCCGTGCCCGCCGCGCCGCCGTCGACGGATGGCTCGGTGTTCCCGTCGCCGGTGCCGTCGACGTCGCCGACCCCTCCGGGACCCGATGTCCCGCCGACCCCGACGGTCCCGCCCTCGCCAGGTTTCTCCGTCACCCCGAACGCACCGGAGACGTCGTATCCCCCGGAGGCACCGGAGACGTCGTATCCCCCGGAGGCACCGGGCGGCCCGGCCGCGTCGGTGACGCCGTCGGATGCCCGGCGCCCTCCGTACCGAACCGCGAGCCCGTCGTTCCCGCCCGAGGAACTCCGGGACGTCCCGGACCCCCGGGCCACGGCCTCCCCCGCCCCCGGCGACGGCTGACCGCATGCCCGGCACGGAAACCGACCGCATGCCCGGCACGGAAACCGACCGCATGCCCGGCACGGAAACCGACCGCACGCCCGGCACGGAAACCGAGCCCCGCACGGACGCTGCCGCGCGGCCGGGCACGGCAGCTGCGACCGGTGGCGTCACCATGCCAACGGCACGACCCATCGGCACGACCAGACGCACCGTCGAGCCACCAAGCCGGAACAACGGCGCCGCCCCGGCCGTTCGGACCGGGGCGGCGCCGCGTCACTCCGTCACTCCGTGGCGATCGCGTCGAGCACGTTCATCCGCCCCGCCCGGAACGCCGGGACCAGCGCGGCGAGGAGTCCCACGAACGCCGACCCCACGAAGACGGTGAGGATCGTCGGCCAGGGGATCTCCAGCACGCCCAGCCCTTCCAGGGCCAGCAGCTTCTGCGCACTGGCGCCCCAGCCCATGCCCAGGCCGAGTCCGAGCAGTGCGCCGAAGAGGGCGATGACGACCGACTCCAGCCGGATCATGCGGCGCAGCTGGCGGCGCGAGAGGCCTATCGCCCTCAGCAGGCCGATCTCCCTGGTGCGTTCGACCACCGAGAGGGCCAGGGTGTTCACGACGCCCAGGACCGCGACGATGATCGCGAGGGCCAGCAGCCCGTAGACGATGTTGAGGAGCTGGCCGACCTGGTCCTTCAGGTCCTGCTTGAAGTCGGCCTGGTTCAGCACCCGGTACTGCGGGTAGGGCGCGAGCGCGTCCTTGAGTGCCTGGTAGGCCTGCGTCTCCTTGCCCTCGTCCGCCTCGGCGAACACGATCAGGTTCTGCGGCACCCGCTCGGCGGGCAGGTACTGCCGGGCGGTGGAGATACCGATGTACTTCGCACCCTTGTCGACGTTCCCGTCGTCCGAGGTGATCGCCGCGACCTTCAGCTTCGCCGTGGCACCGCCCTTGAACGCGACGGTGACCGTGTCACCGGTCCTGATGCCGTGCTTCTCGGCGTAGTCGTCGCCCACCGACATCGCGTCCTTGCCGTACGCGGCGGAGAGTTCACCCGCGACGGTCTCCCGGCGCAGGTCCTGCGCGTACGTGGGGTCGGCGGCGACCACGAAGTCGTCCTCGCTCTTCCCGTCCGGGGCGGTCAGCCGGGCTTCCACCAGCTTGTACTCGGTGATGTGCGCGATGTCCGGCACCTTCTCCAGGGCCTTCTGGGCCTGCGGCACGACCGGGCTCTGGTTGCTCGACCGGACGATGAAGTCCGCGCCGACGGACCGGTCCAGTTCCTCGGTCGCGGAGGCCACCATCGACGAGCCGACCACCGACAGACAGGCCACCAGGGCGAGCCCGATCATCAGCGCGGCACCGGTCGCCCCGGTACGCCGGGGGTTGCGCAGCGCGTTGCGCTCTGCCATCCGCCCGACCGGGCCGAAGACCCGCAGGACGAGGGCGCTGAGGACCCGTACGACGCCTGCGGCGAGGAGCGGGCCGACGGCGATGAACCCGAGGAGGCTCAGCAGCACCCCGATCCCGAGGAACAGCGAACCCTCGCTCGCCTTGTCGGCACCCGCCGCGAGAAGGAGCCCGGCGGCGCCCGCCGCGGTGAGCACGAGGCCGGTCACGGCCCGTACGGCACCGGCCCTGCCGTCCGCCGGCGTACCGGCGTCCCGCAGCGCCGCCATCGGGGGCACCTTGCCCGCCCGGCGGGCCGGGAGGTACGCGGCGAGGACCGTGACCACGATGCCGAGCACCATGCCGACGACCGGTGTCGTCCACGCCACCGTGAGGTCGTCGGTGGAGAGGTGCATGCCCATGGCTCCCATGAGCTTCATCAGGCCCACCGCGAGCCCCACTCCGCTCGCCACGCCCAGCACCGAGCCGATCACGCCCAGCAGGAGCGCCTCCGCGAGGACGGACCGGTTGACCTGCCGGCGGCTCGACCCGACGGCCCGCATCAGGCCGATCTCCCGGGTCCGCTGCGCGACCAGCATCGAGAAGGTGTTGACGATCAGGAAGATGCCGACGAGCAGGGCGATGCCGGCGAAGCCGAGCATGGCGTACTTCATGATGTCGAGGAACTCGCCGACGTCGGCGCGGCTCTCGTCCGCGGCCTCGTCCTGCGTCCGCAGCTTGTACGGCCCGCCGCCCAGTTCGTCGGCGACGTTCCGTTTGAGCTGCTCGTCGCCGACGCCGTCGTCGGCGGTGACCGCGATCTGGGTGAACAGTCCGGTGGCGCCCAGGAGTCGGCGCTGTGCGGTGACGGTGTCGAAGTAGACGACGGCGGCACCCGGATTGGTGACCTTGAACGAGACGATGCCGGTGATGTTGGCGTTGATGTCGCCGGTGACGGCGATGGTGCGCAGGGGGTCGCCGAGCTTCAGTCCGTGCTTCTCGACGGTGTCCGCGTCGACCATCACCTCGGTGGGGCCGCGCGGGGCGTGCCCGGAGGTGATCTCCGTGGAACGCAGTGCGCCGGCCGTCCAGTTGCCGGCGATGGTCGGGGCGCCGGTCTCGGAGCCCATGTTCTTGTTGTGGCGGTCGACGACCGTCACGCTCGTGGAGACGACGTCGCCCTCGGCGGACTTCACACCATCGGCCTTCGCGACCTTGTCGACGAGCGCGGCGGGCAGCGTCTCCGGCCTGCCGGTCTGCGGCATCTCGTCGTCGGTCCTCGCCGACTCGGGGCTGACCGTGACATCCGCCGAGGTGGCGGCGAACAGCTTGTCGAAGGTGGCGCTCATCGTGTCGCTGAACACGAGCGTTCCACAGACGAACGCCACCGAGAGCAGTACCGCGACCGCCGACAGCGCCATGCGGCCCTTGTGGGCGAGGAAGTTCCGGAAAGAGGTCTTCAGCACGGTCACGACGTCCGTCCCCGGGCGTCGAAGTCCTTCATGCGGTCGAGTACCTGGTCGGCGGTGGGGGCGGCCATCTCGTCGACGATCCGGCCGTCGGCGAGGTAGAGCACCCGGTCCGCGTAGGAGGCGGCAACCGGGTCGTGGGTCACCATCACGATGGTCTGGCCGAGTTCGTCCACCGAACGCCGGAGGAAGCCGAGGACCTCGGCGCCGGCCCGCGAGTCGAGGTTCCCGGTCGGTTCGTCACCGAAGATGATCTCCGGACGGGCGGCCAGGGCGCGCGCCACGGCGACCCGCTGCTGCTGCCCGCCGGACAGCTGGGCGGGGCGGTGCTTCAGCCGTCCGGCGAGACCTACGGTCTCCACGACCCGCTCCAGCCACTGGGGGTCCGGCTTGCGGCCCGCGATGTCCATGGGGAGCGTGATGTTCTCGATCGCGTTGAGCGTCGGCAGCAGGTTGAACGCCTGGAAGATGAAACCGATGCGGTCCCGGCGGAGCTGCGTCAGCTTCTTGTCCTTCAACTTCGTGATCTCGGTGTCGTCGATGTGGATCTCGCCCGAGGTCACCGTGTCCAGACCGGCCAGGCAGTGCATCAGCGTCGACTTGCCCGAGCCCGAGGGGCCCATGATCGCGGTGAACGCGCCCCGGGCGATGTCCACGTCGACGTGGTCGAGCGCGACGACCCGCGTCTCGCCCGCGCCGTACGCCTTGACCACCTGACGCGCCCGCGCGGCCACGGCTGTTCGCCCTCCGGCGTCTCCGTGCCTGGGAATCGTCACAGCCGTTGTCACGTCATGTCTCCTATATCGGTCGGTTCATATACCGGCGAGCTCCGGCCGGTCGGATTCGGCGGGACTCGGGATGGTCGCGGGATGGTCGCGGGATGGGATTCCGGATCGGGATCGGGATTCGGGATCGGGATTCGGGATCGGGTCGATTGTGCTGCGCCGGGCGCACGGACGCCCTGGGGCAGGTCTCCGTCTTCGCCGGGGGCTGGCCCCACCCTCCTTCGGCCCGTAGGACGAGGGGTTCGGCCCGTAAGACGAAGGTAAGGAAGGGGGCCCCGCCCACACGTCGTCCGCCGGTACGACCGAGCCCTGGCCCGGAGTACGGACCATCCCCTAGGGGGCCGGCGTCGGCGGAACGGCCCGGACTCCGGGAAGCGTGCACCCTCCCGCTGCGTGAGCCTCAAGTGAGAAGGTGTCCGGGGCGCAGATAGATGCATAGGGAAGGGATCTCGGGGTGAGCGAAGCCACGCAAGGTGTGCCGATACCGGGAACGCCCGCTCATCCGGGAGCACCTGTGCCCCCGGATGAGCCCGAGCAGGCCCCCACGGACCCCACGACGGAACATGACGACGAGGTCCGCGCAGGCGACCACCGCCGCCCGGCCGACGCCCGCAAAGCCGACGCCGCCACGGCCGACCGCCACGCACGCGACCGGCGCGTACCCGACCACCACGCAGCCGGGTCCCCGACCCCCCGGGACGCGGACCGCCGGGGCCCGGTCGTCGCCGCGCTCATGCTCGCGATGGCCCTCGCCGCCCTCGACGGCACGGTCGTCGCCACCGCCGTCCCCCAGATCGTCGGGGACCTCGGCGGTTTCTCCGTGTTCTCGTGGCTCTTCTCCGGCTATCTGCTGGCCGTCACCGTCACCCTTCCGGTCTACGGCCGGCTCTCCGACACGTTCGGCCGCAAACCCGTCCTCATCACCGGGATCGGTCTCTTCCTCCTGGGCTCCCTGCTCTGCGCCTCCGCATGGGACATGGCCGCGCTCATCGCGTTCCGCATCGTGCAGGGGCTCGGCGGCGGCGCCGTCCAGGGCACCGTCCAGACCGTCGCGGCCGATCTGTACCCGCTCAGCGAACGCCCTCGTATCCAGGCGAGACTTTCCACCGTCTGGGCCGTCTCCGCGGTCGCCGGACCAGCCCTCGGAGGACTCCTCGCCGCCTACGCCGACTGGCGCTGGATCTTCCTCGTCAACCTGCCGGTCGGTGCCGTCGCCCTCTGGCTGATCACCCGCCACCTCACCGAACCCGCCTGCACGATTCCCCTCACGCGCCCCCGTGTCGACTGGGCCGGAGCACTGCTCGTCTTCGCCACCGGGGCGCTGCTGCTCACCGCACTGGTGCAGGGCGGCGTCGCCTGGCCCTGGCTCTCCGCGCCCTCGCTCGGCCTGCTCGCCGCGAGCGCCGTGCTCGGCGCGCTCACCGTGATCGTCGAACGGCGCGCCGCCGACCCCGTCATACCCGGCTGGGTGTGGCGCCGCCGCACGATCGCCGCGGTCAACCTCGCGCTCGGCGCGCTCGGGCTCCTCATGGTGGCGCCCACCGTGTTCCTGCCCACGTACGCCCAGACCGTCCTCGGACTGGGGCCCGTCGCCGCCGGGTTCGTACTGTCCGTGATGACCCTGAGCTGGCCCGTCAGCGCCGCCCTGTCCGACCGCGTCTACACCCGGATCGGCTTCCGGCTGACCGCGATGATCGGCATCACCGCGGCGGGGCTCGTCCTCCTCGCCTTCCCCCTGCTGCCCTTCCCGGGAGCCGCCTGGCAGCCGGCGTTGCTGATGCTGCTGCTCGGTGCGGCGCTCGGCCTCTTCCAGCTGCCCCTCATCGTCGGTGTCCAGTCGACCGTCGAATGGGGGGAGCGGGGCACCACCACCGCGTCGGTGCTCTTCTGCCGACAGGTCGGACAGAGCGTGGGCGCGGCGCTGTTCGGGGCCGTGGCCAACGCGGTGCTCACCTCACGGCTCGGGACCGCGGCGGACCTCGACACCGTGGCCCGCGCCGCCGGCAGCGGGTCCGGGGGCGGGTCGGGCGGCGACCATCTGCGCCGTGCCGTCGCCGCCGCCGTCGACTCGGTCCACCTCGGGGCGGCCGCCGCGGCGGGGATCGCGCTCCTCGTGCTCGTCCTCCTCGCGCCCCGGCGCTTCCCCGTACTGCCGGAATAGCCCAGGACCGCTCACCGTGCGACCCCGGCCTTCCGCCGTCCGACCCGGGCGCTGGACTCCTCTGCTAGCCGGGCGCGTTCGTGGACGGGGAGACCTCGCACTCGTCCTCGGCCGGCAGGCGGCCCGTGAGAGCGAGCAGGCTGTCGCAGACGTGTGCCATGTGCTCCTGCACGGCCTCCCGCGCCCGGGCGTGCTCCCGCAGCACGCGGTCGGTCTCCCGTGCGACGCGTTCGGCGGCCACCACTGCCCGCGCGATGAGTTCCGCACCGTGGGCCTCGGCCCCCTCCTGGCCGCGCCGCGTGTACTCCTCGGCCTCGGCGACCGCCCGTTCGGCCTCGGTGTAGCGGGCCATCGCGGCTGCCTCCCGCGCCGCGAACGCCTCGTCCGCCTCCGCCTCCCGTTCGGCGAACTCCTGGTCGAGCACGTCCACTTGGACGGCGTGTTCCGCTTCCAGCCCCGTGAGCGCGCCCTCCCCCCGCTTCCGGGTCTCGCGCAGCGCGGCGATCGCCTCGCCGCGCAGTTCCCGGGCCTCGGAGCGGGCCGGGCGGCGCAGTTCGTCGGCCTCGCTCCGCGCGGCACCGAGCACGTGCCGGACGCGGGCGTCGGCCTCCGCCCGTACGGTGTCGGCGTGTTCCCGCGCCGCTTCCCGCGCCTGGCGGGCGGCCGCGTCCGACGCGTCGAGGAGCGCACGCGCGTCGAGCAGGGCCGCGGTCCGTACCGCCCCCGCCTCCTCCAGGGCCAGGGCGAACAGATCGCGCGCCCGGTCGCCCAGCGATTCATAGGTCTGCGGGGGGAGCGCGGCGACCTGCTCGCGCAGCACCCCCAGCTCGGCGTCCATCTCCTTGGCGAGGACGGTGAGACGGGCGGCGCGTTCCCACGCCGCGTCGCGTTCGTCGGACAGGACTGCGATACGGCGATCGACCTGTTCCGGCCGGTAGCCGCGGCCTCGCACGAAGGCAAGGCCATGCCGTGACACCGGTGCACTCATGGGCACATCTTGATGGATGTCGGCGAATTGCCCATAACGAGACACTCCGCCCATCAGTAACGCAGACTAATGGGCCGAACGGTTGACGTGCTCTCTGGCCTGGAGTCCAGGGATTCCGGCCCGGGGCGTCTGAACTTCGAAAGGGGCGCCCGCCGTGCCTCGCACGACGGGCGCCCCCGGTCACACTCGCCGGCCCCCGCGGGTCAGAGCAGGCCGTCCCACATCTGCTCCAGCAGCACCGACCACCAGCTCTCCGGCGACGCCAGGGCCACCGGGTCCAGGGAGGCCAACTGCGCCTGGAAATCGACGGTCCAGCGGCCCGCCTGCTCGGGGTTCAGCCCGAACCGCAGCCGCCACATCCGCCCGAGCAGGGCCAGGCAGCGCATGAACTGCGGGAGCGACGTGTTCACGAACTGCGGCGGCACGGGCTGACCGCCCGGCCCGGCCTCCACCGGCACGGCCACGATGTTCGCCGTTCCGTACTGGACGCAGATCGCCTTTCCGAAGTCACTGCCCATGACCAGGTACGACGCGGCGTCCGACGCGGGCTGGAGCCCACGCTGCGCGGCCAGTTCGGCGAGCGTCGGCACGGGCTGCCCCGGCACGGCCTGCGCCCAGAAGAAGGGCCCGAAGTCCACCGGCAGGCCCGCCCACACGAGCGTCGTCGCGACGATGTCCGGCACACCCTGCCGGGACACCGCCCGCTGGTCGAACCGGAACACACCCTGGGGGCCGAACGCGCCCACCAGTTCGTTCCCGATCGCCTCCGGCGGAATCGCCGGCGCGGCCTGCGGCTGCGGCGGCAGCGGGGCCCGTACCGGTGCCGGACGCGCCGGCCCGTCCGCGACCTGGTGCAACTCGCCCTGGTGCGTGAGCAGATGCTGCACGCCCTGACGGCGGCCGGCGTGGTCCGTCCCGTAGGGGGCGACGCTGGTGATCCGCACCTGCGGCCAGGTCTCCCGGATCATCCGGGCGCAGTAGCCGCCCGGCAGCTCGCAGGAGGCCAGCTCGGTGTGCAGTTCCAGCACCTGGTGCGGCGGCACGTTCATCGCGCGCAGCTCGTGCAGCATCTGCCACTCGGGGTGCGGGGTGCCCGGCGCGGAACGGCGGATCAGCTGCTGCTCGGTGCCGTCGGCCGCCCGGTAGCGCAGCACGGCCTGGTAGCCGGGTCCGACGGTCGGCACCCCTGCCTGCTGCTGCGGATAGCCGTACGCGGGGGCCTGCGGCGGCATCTGCCCGTGCCCCGGCGCCCCATGGCCGGGGGCCCCGGGCACGCCCTGCGGCGGGCCGGGCGGCTGTGGGGCGGCCGGTCCCGCGACGCGGGGGTTCGGTCCGGCCAGCATCGTCTCCGCCTGGTGGACACCGCCGGGCGGGGTCCCGGGCACGCCGGGAGGCCCGGGCGGTGCGGGCGGCTGGGCACCGCCCAGCGAACCACCCACCGGGCCACCCAGCTGCGCGGGCGACGCCAACACCGTCGCCTCATGGTGCACACCACCCGCAGGCGTACCCGGAACACCCGGAGGACCGGGCGGCGCCGGAGGCTGCCCACCACCCAGCGAACCACCCACCGGCCCGCCCAACTGCGCGGGCGACGCCAACACCGTCGCCTCATGGTGCACACCACCCACAGGCGTACCCGGAACACCCGGAGGACCGGGCGGCGCCGGAGGCTGCCCACCACCCAGCGAACCACCCACCGGCCCGCCCAACTGCGCGGGCGAGGCCAACACCGTCGCCTCATGGTGCACACCACCCACAGGCGTACCCGGAACACCCGGAGGACCGGGCGGAGGGGGCGTCGCGCCGGAGCGGGCGCCGGGAACACCCGGGACACCCGGGACACCCGGAGGCGAGGGCGGCGGCGGGGTGGTCTGGCCCGGAACACGCCCGCCGCGCGGCGGCGGTGCCGCCTTGCCGGTGGCCGCGTCGGCGATGTCGGACGCGTCCGGCCCGACTACGGGGGCGATCGTGGTCTTCGGAAGCCGGCTGCCGCCGGAGATCAGCGCGGTCTTCGCCTCCGGGTCGACGCCCGGGGCGGACGGGCCGTCGTCCGAACCGGACAGCGGCGGCGCGAAGACGGTCTCGGGCAGCGGCACGGACGCATCGCCCGGACCGTTGCCGACATCAGTGCCGGCCCAGGGCGTGTCCCCGGTCGCCGCGGGATCCGCGGCGGGCGGCGCCGGCCACGAGACACCGGACCCACCCGGCCCGGGCGCAGGCGCAGGCGCAGGCGCAGGCGCAGGCGCAGGCGCAGGCGCAGGCGCAGGCGCAGGCGGCGGAGTCTGGGCGGCTTGCGCCGACGCGGGGCCGGCGGGCGCCACCATGTCGGCCACGGCCGGTGCGGCGGCATCCGGTGCGGCAGCGGCCGCGGGCACGCGCTCGCCCGGCACGACCCCCGCACCCGCGTCCGCGCCCGAACCGACGCCCGCACCCGAACCCGATCCGGCGCCCGTGTCCGAACCCGAACCGGCGCCCGTGTCCGACGACGGCCGACCGCCCGGCACGCCCGCCCGGTCCGCGGCCTCCTGCAGCCACTCCGGCGGAGTCAGCAGGAACGACGTCTGGTTCAGATCGATGCGCTGCGGTGCCTGCGGCGGCGTGGAGTCCGGCGCCGCCACGGCTCCGTACTCCTCCTCGTACCGGCGGATCACCTCGCCCACCGGCAGGCCCGGCCACAGCGTCGCCTCACCGCTGTCGCGGGCGATGACCAGCCGCTGTCGGCCGCCACCGGACTTCGGACCCTCCTGGCGGTCCTCCGCCCAGGCCACGAAGCCGAGTTCGAACTCCCGCACCTTCACCTCGCGGTGCTGGTACGCGGGCACGTCGCCGTTGATCCACTCTTCCGCGCGCTCCTGCGCCTGCGCGAAGGTCACCATCGCGCTCACCCCTCCACCGGGACGGCACGCGCGAAGCCGCCGTCCACCATCAGGTTCGCCACGGTCTCCAGCTCCGGCGGATTCCCGGCCAGGCGCTGGAGGAAGGCGTCGAAGTCGCCGCCGCACGGCAGCAACAGCCGTTCCACCCGGTCCTGCACGGTCCACCCGTCCTGGTCACGGCCGTCGTCGTACGCGCAGAACCACACCGAACCGGCGCCGGAACCACGGACCTTCACCGCGATCAGGCCGCCCTGCACGAAACCGACGCCCAGGTAGTCCTTGGTGACGTGGTCGCGCAGACACTTGTTGGCGTACACGAGGTCGTTGAGCGCCGCCTGGTCCCGCACCGTGAAGAACGGCTGGTCGACCAGCAGCCCCAACTCGGCGTCCAGCGCGGCTCCCACGGGGGCGCAGCCCCCGGCGGCCTTGAGGAAGTCCCGGTACGCGCCCGGAAGCCGGTAGCCGAGGTCCTCTTCGACTCCCTGGACCTGCGACTCGGTCACCGCCACCGCGCCCTTGGGCACGGCGAAGTGCACCGGCCGGGTCTCCTGCAGCGGACGCGTACCCCGCTTGCCCTGGTCGGCGACGGACGTGGCGAGCCCACCGTGATGCCGCAGCAGCGCCTTCACCTCGACCGGGACCAGTTCCATACGGCGGGAACCCGCGACGTGGTGCCACGTCCAGCCGTGCGGGGTCGCCACCGGGGGGAGCGTGTCCCACAGGTCGTGGCCGGAGGCGTGCATCGCCGCGTTCGCCGACACGTAGTCCGTCAGCCGCAACTCGTCCACGCCGAAACCCTCCGGGGGTTCGGCGATCTCCACGGCGGCACGCGCGTACGGCGAGAAGTCCGGATGGCCGTTCGCGTCCATCCGCACACCTCTGGGGTGCCGGGAAGCCCGAACCGGATCCGGGAAGTTCACGATCTGTCCGGCGTAGGCCGCGTTCGGTGGCGCGGCGTTCCCCCGGCCCTGAGGGCCGGGAGGCGCCCCCAGCCCGAGCGGACCTGTCGTCATGGCGGTTGCCCCCTGCTGCTGCTGGCTCGTGCGACACAGCCTATGCGGTGGGACAGCACCCGTAACCCGGCCCCACGTGCGGTGACGCACTGTCACGGCGGTGTGACCGGTTGGCCACGCGTTCGCAACACGAATACGGATAAAAGCAGGCCAGCTTCCGTACCGCCGGTCACCTTTGGCAGGCTGTCTCCGCAACTCGGGGGATTGCACGGGAGGGACGAGCGGCAGCATGCAGACTGTACAAAGCGGAACAACAGCAGATCCACGCGTCAACTGGGACAGCAGCCGCCCCGCCTCACCGTGGCCCGACCGGGCCGGTGTGCCCCATCCCACACTGCGCCACCGCCGGGACGGCATCCTGCCCACCGTCGCCGCCGCGCTCTCCGTACGCGGCACGACCACGCTCACCTGCACCGCCGCCAAGGGCGACCAGCCACCCGTACTCCACCCGCTGGTCCAGGACTTCCTCGACACACTCACCAGTGGCCAGCGAGAACGTTTCACCGGACGGTGTCCCGAGGCGATCCTGCTCTCCCAGCACATCACCGCCGTCGACTCCGGACGGTCCAGACGCGCCCAGCGCAAACCGCTCAGCCACAGCGAGGCGCGACGCTCCCTGAAACACGCCAAGCTCACCGCCCGCCGGATCCGGGAGGACGGCGACCCCCTGCACGGGAGCTATGCGCCGCCCTGCCGCTCCTGCGACGCGCTACTCGCCCACTTCGGCGTACACCCCGTCGACACCGCCACCGCCGCAAAGGACTGAGCCGCCCCTCATGCCGGACACCAGCACCACCCGCTTCCCCGTACCCGTCGACGCCGCGCTGCGCGCCGCCGGCTGGCAGCCGGGCCGCTGGGACATCAAGCAAGCCGAACACTGGGCGGACGTCCTGCGCTCCCACGTCTCACCCGCAGGCCACCGCCACACCGTGTTCCCCGCGGCCGTCGAGGCGTGGGCCGAATTCGGCGGCCTTCGCGTCTCCGGCCAGGGCCCCGGCCGCCAGACCGCCGTCGCCCCCGTCCGCATCGACCCCCTGGCGGGCCTCCACCTCGCCCGTACCCTCTCCGACCTCGGCCGCGCACTCGACACCCAGGTCGCACCACTCGGCGAGGAAGGCGACGGGCACTCGGTCCTGGCCATCGACACCGAGGGACGTGTCTACGGGATCGACCACACCGGAGACTGGTACCTCGGCCCGGACATCGACCAGGCCCTCGCCACGCTCATCACCGGGATCCACCCCGTCCGCCTCACCTCCGGCTGACGGCCAGGGACGGCCTGCCGATTCGGGTCCGGCCGGTTCAGGTCCGGCCGGTTCAGGTCCAGCCGGTTCGAGTTCGGCCGGTTCAGGTCCGGCCGGTTCAGGTCCAGCCGGTTCGGGAGGGACCCCGCCAGTCCCGGAAGGACCCCACCGGTCCCTGGAGGGACCCCGCCGGTCCGGGAAGGATCACTCCGCCCGGGGCGCTCACGCCGCCGGCAGCACCGCAGAGACGCGGAAGCCGCCCGAATCCGTCGGCCCCGACACGAAGACCCCTCCGAGCGCGGTGACCCGTTCGCGCATCCCCACCAGGCCGTTGCCACCGCTCGGCAGACCCGCGTCCGACGCGGCGGCGTCCGACGGGCCGTTCTCCACCTGCATCGCCACCTCGGCATCGCGGTGCGCGAGCCGCACCCAGGTCCTCGCCCCCGCCGCATGCTTGTGCACGTTCGTCAGCGCCTCCTGGACCACCCGGTACGCCGTCTGCTCGACCAGCGGCGCGTACGCCCGGGCGTCCCCCTGCACCACCAGCTCGACGGTCATCCCCGCGTCACGGGACTCGCCGACCAGCACCTCGATGTCCGCGACTCCGGGCCCCCGGCCCTCGGCCGCCGCAGCGGCCGCAGCGGCCGCGGCCTCCCCCACCGCCGCCAGCGGCACCGGCACCGGAGCCGGCGGCTCGCCGCCGCTGCGCAGCACGCCCAGCATCTGCCGCAGCTCGGTCAGCGCCTGCCGGCCCAGGTCCCCCACCAACGCCGCGTTCTTCACCGCCTTCTGCGGGTCCTTCAACGCCACCGCCTGCAACGCCGCCGCATGCACCACCATCAGGCTCACCCGGTGTGCCACCACATCGTGCATCTCACGGGCGATCCGGGTCCGTTCCTCCGTACGCGCCCACTCCGCGCGCTCCTCCGCTCGATCGGCCAGCAGCGACAACTCGCGCTCCAGCGAGTCCGCGCGCTCCCGCAGGCTCTCCATCAGCCGCCGCCGCGCCCCCGTGTACAGCCCCAGCAGCAGCGGCGGGCCGGTCAACCCCAGCGACATGAAGAGGGACGCCAGGGGAACGAACCAGCCGCTCGGACCGAAGTCCCCGCTCCCGTCCACGCTCTGCCGCAGCCGGACGAACGTCACGACGAACGTCCCCAGGAAGTTCATTCCGGCCAGGGCGACGATCATCCGGCGGGGCACCTCGGACGCAGCCAGCGTGTAGAGGGACACGATCCCCAGCAGGAAGCCCATCTCGGCCGGAATGATCGCGATCGCGACCAGCACCACCGCCACCGGCCACCGGCGCCGCAGCACCAGTGTCGATCCGACCAGCAGCCCGAACACCACGCCCACCGGCACCGGCAACCCGGTCTCGCCCGCGAACGCGACGCCCTCCGCCGCACACTCCAGCGCCGACGCCAGCCCCAGGCCGATGTCCAGCGCGGCACTGCGCCTTCTCTCCCACCACCACCAGCCGCGGGCGGTCGAACCCACGGCTTCCCGGTACGCCCCCGTTGCGGTCATGCGTCCAGCGTACGGGCGGGCGCGAGTCGTTTTCCGGCGACTGCGTCGGCACGGAACGTCACGGTTTGCGACCGGAACGCCGCCTCCGGCCCCGGGGGAACAGCACCGCGTGGCGGCGCCAACTCGTCTTGGCGGATCGAGGAATGGTGAAGGGGAATCGTGGCCGTCACGAGGGCCGCCCTCGGGTAAGGTCTGAGGCACTGTCCCCCGTGGTGTAACCCGGCAGCACACCAGATTTTGGTTCTGGCAGGACAAGGTTCGAATCCTTGCGGGGGAGCAGGGAGCGGCGACGCCTCGGTGCGGGTCCCGGCCACCACGGCCGGGACCCGCACTCGTTTCTCACGGGAAACCCCCCGGTATCCTGCGAATGTCCATCCCCGCATCCCAGAAGCCGAAGGGCATTCCCGTGAGCGCCAACCGCCCGGCAGCCGTCGTCGTCCTCGCAGCGGGTGAGGGCACCCGCATGAAGTCGGCCACTCCCAAGGTCCTGCACCAGATCTGCGGGCGCTCGCTCGTCGGACACGTCGTCGCAGCGGCCCGCGAACTGGAGCCCGAGCACCTCGTCGTGGTCGTCGGCCACGAGCGCGAGAAGGTCGCCGCGCACCTGCACGAGATCGACCCCGGTGTGCGCACCGCCGTGCAGTACGAGCAGAACGGCACCGGGCACGCCGTGCGCATGGCGCTGGAGGAACTCGGGGGCACGGTCGACGGCACGGTGGTCGTGGTGTGCGGTGACACGCCGCTGCTGACCGGGGAGACGCTGGCCGCGCTCGCGGACACGCACTCCGCGGACGGCAACGCGGTGACCGTGCTGACCGCGGAGGTCCCGGACTCGACGGGGTACGGGCGGATCGTGCGGGACGCGGCCACGGGAGCCGTGACGGCGATCGTGGAGCACAAGGACGCGACGGACGGGCAGCGGGCGATCCGGGAGATCAACTCCGGTGTGTTCGCGTTCGACGGCCGGCTGCTGGCGGACGCGCTGGGCAAGGTGCGGACGGACAACAGCCAGGGCGAGGAGTACCTGACCGACGTCCTCGGGATCCTGCGCGAGGCGGGGCACCGGGTGGGTGCGTCGGTGGCGGGTGACCACCGGGAGATCCTGGGCATCAACAACCGCGTGCAGCTGGCGGAGGCGCGCGGGCTGCTGAACGCGCGACTGCTGGAGCGGGCCATGATGGCCGGCGTGACGGTGGTGGACCCGGCGTCGGTGTTCGTGGACGTGACGGTGACGTTCGAGCGCGACGCGATCGTGTACCCCGGGACGCAGCTGCTGGGTGCGACGCATCTGGCGGAGGGCGCCGAGGTGGGTCCGAACACCCGGCTGACGGACACGACGGTCGGCGCGGGCGCCCGGGTCGACAACACGGTCGCGGAGCGGGCCGAGGTGGGCCCCGACGCGAACGTCGGCCCCTTCGCGTACCTGCGTCCGGGCACGCGGCTGGGCGCGAGGTCGAAGGCCGGCGCGTACGTGGAGATGAAGAACGCGTCGATCGGCGAGGGCACGAAGGTGCCGCACCTGTCCTACGTGGGCGACGCGACGATCGGTGAGTACACGAACATCGGCGCGGCGTCGGTGTTCGTGAACTACGACGGCGAGAGCAAGCACCACACGACGATCGGCTCCCACTGCCGGACCGGATCGGACAACATGTTTGTTGCTCCTGTCACAGTCGGGGACGGTGCCTACACCGCGGCCGGCTCCGTGATCACGAAGGATGTGCCGCCCGGTTCGCTCGCGGTCGCCCGCGGCCAGCAGCGGAATATCGAGGGTTGGGTGGCCCGCAAGCGTCCGGGCAGCGCGGCCGCGCAGGCGGCTCAGGCGGCGGCCGAGGCCGTCGAGAGCGAAGGCTGACCGGAAAGCGGTACGTCTCCCACGGCGTACCGTGATAGGTGCACACATTCGGCTGGCTCGCCGCACACGGGACGGGCGGATCAGCAGCAGAGAGACACGTCTGAGGAGACAGTGCTGTGACCGGGATCAAGACGACCGGCGAGAAGAAGCTGATGCTCTTCTCCGGCCGCGCCCACCCCGAGCTGGCCGAGGAGGTTGCAACCCAACTGGGGGTCGGCCTCGTTCCGACGAAGGCCTTCGACTTCGCCAACGGTGAGATCTACGTCCGCTTCCAGGAGTCCGCGCGCGGCGCGGACTGCTTCCTGATCCAGAGCCACACGGCTCCCATCAACAAGTGGATCATGGAGCAGCTGATCATGATCGATGCTCTGAAGCGGGCTTCCGCCCGGAGCATCACCGTGATCGTGCCCTTCTACGGCTACGCCCGTCAGGACAAGAAGCACCGCGGTCGCGAGCCGATCTCGGCCCGTCTGGTCGCCGACCTGATGAAGACCGCGGGTGCCGACCGGATCCTGACGGTGGACCTGCACACCGACCAGATCCAGGGCTTCTTCGACGGCCCGGTGGACCACCTGTTCGCGCTGCCGCTGCTCGCGGACTACGTCGCCACCAAGGTCGACCGGACGAAGCTGACAGTCGTCTCCCCGGACGCCGGCCGGGTGCGGGTCGCGGACCGCTGGTGCGACCGCCTGGACGCGCCGCTGGCCATCGTGCACAAGCGCCGCGACAAGGACGTGGCCAACCAGGTGACGGTGCACGAGGTCGTCGGCAACGTCGAGGGCCGGGTGTGCGTGCTGGTGGACGACATGATCGACACCGGTGGCACGATCTGCGCCGCGGCGGAGGCGCTGTTCGCGCACGGCGCGGAGGACGTGATCGTGACGGCGACGCACGGCGTGCTCTCGGGTCCGGCGGCGGACCGCCTGAAGAACTCCAAGGTGAGCGAGTTCGTGTTCACGAACACGCTGCCCGACCCGGGCGACCTGGAGCTCGACAAGATCACCGTGCTGTCGATCGCGCCGACGATCGCCCGTGCGGTGCGCGAGGTCTTCGAGGACGGCTCGGTGACGAGCCTGTTCGAGGAGCAGTAGGCCTCGTGGGGCGGTAGGCCCCAGCAGATCGATTTCCTGGGCGGCCTCCCCGCCGAGTAGACTGTCGAAGTTGCTCGGCGAGGGAGGCCGTACCCGTGTGTACGGCGGTCCGTTATCGACGCGCTCTTCGAAGCAGGCCAGTCGTGGCCGGGTGACCGCCACTGTCTGATCCGACTGCTTCCAGAGGAGTGCACATGTCCGAGGCGAAGATCACCGCCGCCGTCCGCACCGAGTTCGGCAAGGGTGCCGCCCGCCGCGTCCGCCGCGAGGGCAAGGTCCCCGGTGTTCTCTACGGTCACGGCACCGCGCCGGTCCACCTGGACCTCCCGGGCCACGCCCTGTTCATGGCCCTGAAGACCCCGAACGTCCTGCTCTCCCTGGACTTCGACGGCCGGACCGAGCTGGCGATCCCGAAGGCCGTGCAGCGCAACCCGCTGAAGGGCTTCCTGGAGCACGTCGACCTGCTGCTGGTCAAGCGCGGCGAGAAGGTCACCGTCGAGGTCCCGGTCCACGCCGAGGGTGAGCTGGCCCCGGGCGGCAACCTGCTCGAGCACGTGCTGAACGCCCTGCCGGTCGAGGCCGAGGCCACGCACATCCCCGAGGCGTTCACCGTCTCCGTCGAGGGCCTGGAGGCCGGTGCCTCCGTCCTCGCCAAGGACGTGCCGCTGCCCAAGGGCGTCTCCCTGGCCGTCGACGAGGACGCCGTCGTCCTCCAGGTCCTGGCCGCGCAGGCCGAGGAGCCGGCCGCCGAGGAAGAGGCCGCCGAGGGCGAGGGTGCCGAGGCCTGAGCCTCGGCTTCTGCCTGACGGGGCGGTGGGTGACGGCCCGCCGCCCCGTTCTTTTCGTTCTTCCGCCGTTCGAGGACATGAGGGGACACTGCGCGTATGACGACCGACGTCACCGCACCCTGGCTGATCGTGGGGCTGGGCAATCCCGGGCCGGAGTACGCGGCGAACCGGCACAACGTGGGCTTCATGGTCGTGGATCTGCTCGCGGACCGGATCGGCGGCAGGTTCAAGCGCGCCCAGAAGGCGCAGGCACAGGTCGTGGAGGGCCGGATCGGCCCGCCCGGACCGGCGAACCGCCGGGTGATCCTGGTGAAACCGATGTCGTACATGAATCTGTCCGGCGGCCCGGTGACGGCGCTGCGGGACTTCTACAAGGTGCCGACGGCGAACGTCGTGGCGATCCACGACGAGCTGGACATCGACTACGGCACGCTGCGGGTGAAGCTCGGCGGCGGTGACAACGGTCACAACGGCCTGAAGTCGATCACGAAGTCACTGGGGCCGGACTACCACCGGGTGCGGTTCGGCATCGGCCGTCCGCCGGGCCGGATGCAGGTCGCGGACTTCGTACTGAAGGACTTCTCCTCCGGAGAGCGGAAGGAACTGGACTACTTCGTGGACCGGACCGCCGATTCGGTGGAGTGTCTGGTGACGGAAGGTCTGGAGCGGGCGCAGTCCGCCTACAACTCCTGACGGGCCGGCCGGCTCCTCGCGGGGCCGGCATCGGGGCCCGCAGCGGGTGCCGGGAGCGGCCGGAGGTTGACCGCGCCCGGTCCCATGGCCAAGGATCGCGGCCCATGAGGTTCCTGCTCTTCGGTCGCAGGGCGGCCATGGCCTGCCTCGTCGCACTGCTCGTCGTCGCCGGTGTCTGGTCCGCCTGGAGCGATGCCCAGCACATCATCCTGGCCAAGGGCCGGGAGCACGGCACGATGAAGGTCGCGGCCTGCGGCGAGAACATCTGTTCCGGTCCGTACGTCCCCGACTCGATGTCGGTCGCGCGCGAGCGTGTGACGATCGAGAACTCCGTGGCGGTGCGCAGAGGCGCCGCGTTGCCGGTGGTGGTGAAGCCGGGCACGGACGAGGTGGTGCGGACCGGTGCGGCGGGACTGCTCCACTCCCTGCTGCCGTTCGGGGGCTCGTTGCTGCTGGCCGCCGTGGTGCTCGGCGGCGGACTGGGGCTGGCCCGGACGGCGTGGGGCACGGCCTGCGCGGGAGCGGCCGTACTGGTGGCGTCGTTCTTCGCGCTGCCCTGAGGCGTCCCGAGGAGCGCGGGCCTTCCCGAGGAACACAGGTCTCCGCGAGGAAGCGCAGGCCCTCCGAGCAACCGCACGGCCCGGACGGCCCGCACCGGACGGCCGGGGCCGACAGCCCGCCCGGACAGCACAACGCCGAGGAAACACACGGCAAAGTGACCTGATCGTTATGCGGGACCTATGGGGCCAGGTACGTCAAGTGGTGCACACAGGGCGAGATCTTCCTTGACCGTCCCGTCGGCCGGCACGAGGCTGAGCCGCCTCCACACTTCCTTCACCCCATCCCGGAGTTGGGACGCTCACATGCGCACTGCAGCCTTCGCGGGCGCGGCGACCGTGGCGGCCTTCGCGCTGCTCACACCCGTCGCGTACGCCGCACCGTCCGGCGACAACGGAACCGTCAAGATCCATGACGCCGGCACCGGCGCCGAGATCCCCGCGAACGAGCCGAAGGTCTGCACGTTCTACCTCGACGGCTTCGGCTTCGACGGCGGTCAGGACGTCGCCTGGAAGATCGTCGCGGTTCCGCCCACCGGCGCGTACACCGTGGTGAAGAGCGGTTCGCTCACGCTCGACGCCAAGGGTCACGGCCGCTCCGCCGAACTGGCCCTGCCGGACGGGCACTACAAGCTCTTCTGGAACTTCGACGGCGAGAACGGCAAGGCCAAGCACAAGGTGTTCCGGACCGAGTGCGGGAACGAGGAGCCCGGGAAGCCGGGTGACGAGCCGGGCGGCAAACCCGACGACAAGCCGTCCGGGCCTGCGTCGGCCGAGCCCGGCACCGACTCGCCGACCGGGTCCGCCGAGCAGCCCGCGGCCGATCCGTCGATTCCGGCCGCGGGGCCCTCGGGGCAGGGTTCCGAGCCGAACGGCGAGCCGTCGCCGAACACCGTCGGGGACAGCGACCTCGCGGAGACCGGTTCGGGCGCGCCGGTCGGTCCGATCGCCGTCGCGGCGGCCGCACTGATCGGCGCCGGTGCCGTTCTGGTGGCCCGCCGCCGCAGGGTCCGCCGCCACTGACACCCGGCCTGCGGGCCCCGCGCCCGTGGCAGCCCGCTGACGCACGGTGCCCCCACACCCGACGGGTGTGGGGGCACTGCCGTACGGGACGGCTCCGGTCAGCCGGTGTTGCGCAGGCCCGCCGCCACACCGTTGACGGTGAGGAGCAGGGCACGGGACAGCAGCGGGTCGGGGTCCTCGCCGCGCTCGGCGGCCGCCCGCTGCCGGGCGAGCAGGGACACCTGGAGGTAGGAGATCGGGTCGAGATAGGCGTCGCGGATGGCGAACGTCTGCTGGAGCACCGGGTCGGAGTCGAGCAGCTTCTCGCCGCCCGTCACCCGCAGCACCTCACGGACGGTCAGTTCGTGTTCGGCCTCGATGGTGCCGAACACGTGCTTGAGGTCGTCGGGGACGAGGGTGTCGACGTAGTGGCGGGCGATCCGCAGATCGGTCTTGGCGAGCGTCATCTCCACGTTGGAGATGAAGTTCCGGAAGAAGTGCCACTGCTCGTACATCTCCTCCAGGACGCCGTCGAGTCCGGCCTCGCGCAGGGCGCGCAGTCCGGAGCCGACGCCGAACCAGCCGGGGACGATCTGCCGGGACTGGGTCCAGCCGAACACCCACGGGATGGCGCGCAGCCCGTCCAGGCCGGCGCCGCTGTCCGGGCGGCGGGAGGGCCGGGAGCCGAGGTGGAGGTCGGCGAGCTGGTCGACGGGGGTGGCCGCGAAGAAGTACGCGGGCAGGTCGGGGTCCTCGACCAGCTTGCGGTAGGCGGCGTGCGCGGCGTCCGAGACGGTGTCCATGGCGGCGTCCCAGCGTGCCAGTGCCTCGACGGACTGGCGGGGCGAGGTGTGCAGCGCGGACGCCTGGAGGGTGGCGGCGACGGTGAGTTCCAGGTTCTCCCGGGCGAGGGAGGGGATCAGGTACTTGTCGGAGATCACCTCGCCCTGCTCGGTGACCTTGATCTCGCCTTCGAGGGTGCCCCAGGGCTGGGCGAGGATCGCAGTGTGGGAGGGCCCGCCGCCGCGGCCGACGGTGCCGCCACGGCCGTGGAACAGCCGCAGCCGGACGCCGTACCGGTGCGCGACGTCGCGGAGCCGGCGCTGGGCGCGGTGGATCTCCCACTGGGAGGTGGTGATACCGCCGAACTTGGAGGAGTCGGAGTAGCCGAGCATGACCTCCTGGACGTCGCCGCGCAGGGCGACGAGCCGACGGTAGGAGGGGTCGGCGAGCATCTCGTCGAGGATGACGTCGGCGGCGCGCAGCTCCTCGGTGGTCTCCAGCAGCGGCACGATGCCGATCTTCGCCCAGCCCGCGTGCAGGTCGAGGAGTCCGGCCTCGCGGGCGAGGACCGCGGCGGCGAAGACGTCGTCGGCGCCCTGGCACATGGAGATGATGTACGACTCGATGACCTCGGGGCCGAACCGTTCGAACGCGTCCTTGACGGTGTGGAAGACGCCGAGGGTCTTGGCCCCGGCGGCGTCCAGGGGTGCCGGGGTCGGGGCGAGCGGGCGGCGCGAGCGGAGTTCCTTGGCGAGGAGCCGCTTGCGGTAGTCGCGCGGCATGTCGCTGTAGCGCCAGGACTCCTCGCCGAGGCGGTCGAAGAGCTGGCCGAGCGCGTGGTGGTGGGCGTCGGCGTGTTCGCGGACGTCCATGGTGGCGAGCTGGAGGCCGAACGCGGCGAGGGTACGGATGGTGCGGTCGAGACGGCCGTCGGCGAAGAGTCCGCCGCGGTGCTCGCGCAGTGAGGTCTGGATGAGCCGGAGGTCGGTGAGGAGTTCCGCGGTGCCGAGGTAGTCGCGTCCGGGCTCGTGCGGGGTGCCCTTGGCGAGGCGTTCGCGGGTGTTGACGAGCTTCTGGCGGATGCAGGTGGCCTTGAGCCGGTAGGGCTCCTCGGCGTTGAGCCGCTTGTAGCGGGGGCTGATCTCCGGGAGGAGTTCGAGGTCGTCGCGCAGGGAGTCGAGCAGCTCCTCGGTGGCGCCGGCGTAGCGGATCGAGTTGGAGAGGAGTCCGCGCAGGCTGTCGACGGTCTCCAGGGCGTCGGTGATGCCGTGCTCGTGCTGGAGGATCAGCACGTCCCGGGTGACCTGCGGGGTGACGTTGGGGTTGCCGTCGCGGTCGCCGCCGATCCAGGTGCCGAAGGTGAGGGGGCGGGTCTCCGGGGGGAGTTCGACGCCGACCCGTTCCAGTTCGGCGGCGAGGTCCTCCAGGACGTCGCCGACCGCTCCGACGTGGAGTTCGTCGAGGTAGTAGATGGCGTTGCGGGCCTCGTCGGTGGGTTCGGGGCGCGCGACGCGGAGTTCGTCCGTCTGCCAGACGAGGTCGATGTTCTCGGCGAGGCGCAGATCGTGGCGGCGCCGGTCGGCCTCGCCGACCGGGGTCTCCAGGAGGGCCGCGATCCGGCGGAGCTTGTTGAGGACCGAGCGGCGGGCCGCCTCGGTGGGGTGGGCGGTGAAGACGGGGCGCACATTGAGGTGGGCGACGGCCTCCCTGACGTGTGCCGGGTCGCCGTCCTTGAGCATGTCCGCGGTACGGGCGAGGAGGCCGCCCTCGGCAGCGCGGTGGGCGCGCAGCTCCCGGCCGCGGTGCACCTGCTCGGTGACGTTCGCCAGATGGAAGTACGTGGAGAAGGCTCGTACGAGCTTGGCAGCGGTTTCCACCTCGGTGCCGCCGAGCAGCTCGGCGGCGGCTTCGCCGTCCGTGCGGGTGAGGGCGCGCACCCGCTCGACGAGCTCCAGGAGCTCCGGGCCCTCCTGGCGGACGATCGTCTCGCCCAGGAGGTCACCCAGTCGGCGGATGTCGGCGCGCAGTTCCGCGCTCGTGGTGGGGTTGTCGGCACTGCTCACAGGTGCGGCTCCTTGCAGTTTCGAGCACGTCCGGAGGGGTGTGCGGACCGCGCTGTCCGACGTCACCAGGATAGGTGCCCCTTCGCGCCCTCTTGCCGTCGGCCGCCGCTCCGCTGCCATACTTACGAAGGCGTAGGTTACGGAACCGTAGATACGCAGCCACGCACATCCCGTGACACTCCCACCCCACAGGGGACACCTATGGCACCCACGAGCTCCGACGTGATCGACGAGACCACCAGCAAGACCGATTCCGCGCTGCTCACCGCGACCCTCGGAGGGGAAAAGCGGCGTTCGATCGAGCAGATCACGCTGCTGCTGTTCATCACGGTGCCGTTCCTCGCCCTGGTGGCGGCCGTACCGCTGGCCTGGGGCTGGGGGGTGAGCTGGCTGGATCTGGGCCTGATGGTGGCGATGTACTTCATCGGCTGCCACGGCATCACGATCGGTTTCCACCGCTATTTCACCCATGGTGCCTTCAAGGCGAAGCGTCCGCTGCGGATCGCGCTGGCGATCATGGGATCGCTGGCGGTCGAGGGTCCGCTGGTGCGGTGGGTGGCCGACCACCGCAAGCACCACAAGTTCTCCGACGCGGAGGGCGACCCGCACTCGCCGTGGCGGTACGGCGAGACCGTCCCTGCGCTGCTCAAGGGCCTGTGGTGGGCCCACATCGGCTGGATGTTCGACGAGGAGCAGACGTCGCAGCAGAAGTACGCCCCGGATCTGATCAAGGACCCGGTGATGCGGGCGGTCTCCCGGCAGTTCGTGCTGTGGACGACGGTCTCCCTGTCGGTGCCGGCAGTGATCGGCGGACTGGTGACGATGTCCTGGTGGGGTGCCTTCACCGGCTTCTTCTGGGGTTCGCTGGTGCGGGTGGCGCTGCTGCACCACGTCACGTGGTCGATCAACTCGATCTGTCACGCGGTGGGCAAGCGCCCCTTCAAGTCGCGGGACCGTTCGGGCAACGTGTGGTGGCTGGCGGTGCTGTCCTGCGGCGAGTCCTGGCACAACCTGCACCACGCCGACCCGACGTCGGCTCGGCACGGTGTGCTGCGCGGCCAGGTGGACTCGAGCGCGCGGCTGATCCGCTGGTTCGAGAAACTGGGCTGGGCCTATGACGTGCGGTGGCCGGATGCGGCCCGTATCGACTCCCGGCGCAGGGAGGAGGCCGCGCAGGCGGCATGATGGACGGCGTGGCGATCGACGGCAGTTCCAGCAGCGACAAGAACCGGCGCACCCGGCGCACCCGTATGACCGGCAAGGAGCGCCGGGAACAGTTGCTGGACATCGGTCGCGCGCTGTTCGCCGAGAAGGGCTTCGAGGGCACGTCGGTGGAGGAGATCGCGGCGAAGGCCGGGGTCTCCAAGCCGGTGGTGTACGAGCACTTCGGTGGCAAGGAGGGCCTGTACGCGGTGGTGGTCGACCGCGAGATGCGGTCGCTGCTGGACATGGTGACGGGCGCACTGACCGCCGGCCATCCGCGGGAGCTGCTGGAGCAGGCGGCCTTCGCGCTGCTGGACTACATCGAGACGTACACGGACGGTTTCCGGATCCTGGTGCGGGACTCTCCGGTGGCCCAGTCGACGGGCACGTTCGCGTCGCTGATCAGCGACATCGCCACCCAGGTCGAGGACATCCTCGGTCTGGAGTTCAAGGCGCGCGGCTTCGACCCGAAGCTGGCCCCGCTCTACGCCCAGGCCCTGGTCGGCATGGTGGCCCTGACCGGCCAGTGGTGGCTGGACGTGCGACGCCCCCGCAAGGCGGAGGTGGCGGCCCATCTGGTGAATCTGGCCTGGCACGGCCTGGACGGACTGGAGCCGAAGCCGCGGCTGATCGGCCACCGCAAGAGCTGAGGGCCGCGGGGCGGGGCACCGGGTCGTCCGGCACCGGTCTCTCGCGCACCGGCGTGGGCGCGCGGCGCCCGGGCCGGCCCCCGAAGAGGCCGGCCGGGGCGGGATCAGTCCGTGGGCTCCAGGAACTCGAGGCGGTTGCCGACGGGGTCCTCGGAGTGGAAGCGGCGGTGATGCGGGAGGTCGGCGTCCCACACCACCTTCGCTCCGTGCTCCTCCAGGCGCCGGGCGAAGTCGTCGATCCCGGTCACCCGCAGGCCCGGGTGGGCCTTCCGGGCCGGGCGGAAGTCCTCCTCGATCCCGATGTGCAGCTGGACGGCGCCCGTCCCGAACCAGCACCCGCCGCGTGCGGCCATTACCGGGGGTTTGGGGATCTCCGTCATGCCCAGGGCGTCCCGGTAGTAGGCCCGGAGGAGGTCCTCGGAGCCGGGAGGTGCGGCGAGCTGGACATGGTCGAGAGCAGCGATCACACTGCGGCCTTTCTGGCGGTCGCGAAGATGCGGCGGAACGGGAAGACGGTGCCGTGCGGGCCCGGCGGATAGGCCTTGCGCAGCAGGTCCCGGTACTGGGACAGGAACTCCTCGGTGGCGTCGGGATCGTCGGCGAGGGCGGTGAGGACGGGGCGCAGGGCGGTGCCCTTGACCCAGTCGAGGACCGGATCCTCCCCGGACAGCAGCTGGTAGTAGGTGGTCTCCCAGCAGTCGGCGGTGCAGCCGAGGTCGGTGAGGCGGCCGAGGTAGTCGGCCGGGTCGAGCACATGGACGTAGCGGCGGCCCTGGTGGGCGAGGCGGTCCCGCCACTGGGCCGACTCGCACAGCTCCGCCAGCAGTGCGTGGCTCGGCGAGGCGTAGTTCCCGGGGACCTGGAAGGCGAAGGTGCCGCCCGGGGCGAGTCCGTCGATCCAGCAGGCGAAGGACTCCGGGTGATTGGGCACCCATTGAAGTGCGGCGTTGGAGATGATCAGGTCGTAGGGCGCGTCCGGCGTCCAGTGCGCGGCATCGGCGGACCGGAAGTCCAGCCGGCCGCCGCCCGGGGTGGTACCGGCGTAGTCGCGCTGGGCCCGCTCCAGCATTTCGGGCGAGTTGTCGAAGCCGGTGATACGCGCGTCGGGCCAACGTGCCGCGATGAGGGCGGTGACATTGCCCGGTCCGCAGCCGATGTCGGCGACAAGGGCGGGCCGGTTCCGGTCGGGCGGTTCGGGGATCCGGGCGAGAAGATCGAGGAACGGCCGGGTGCGATGGCCTGAGTGACGCAGGTACTGCCGTGGATCCCATGTCGGCGCGGAATGCATGTGTCGAGCCCCCTTACGACGTATCGGTCCGGGACGGTCCTCTGCGGTGTTCTCCGTCCCCGGATGACCTCCTCCCCGCCGAAGCGGAACGAGGTTTCGGCCCGGACATGCCCAATCGTCAAGCAGAATATATCTTGACGTCAAGAGACTTAACATCGACAGACCATCTACACTGATCGTCATGGAGGACGAGGTCGACCGACTGGTTGCTGCATGGCGCCGCGAGCGCCCCGACCTCGACGTGGAACCGCTCGAGGTACTGAGTCGCGTCAGCAGGCTGGCCCGTCATCTCGACCGGGCCCGTCGGCTTGCGTTCTCCGAGCACCAGCTCGAACCGTGGGAGTTCGACGTGCTCACCTCACTGCGGCGCGCGGGCGCGCCCTACCAGCTCTCCCCGGGCCAGCTGCTGACCCAGACCCTGGTCACCTCGGGCACCATGACCAACCGCATCGACCGGCTCACCAAGAAGGGCCTCGTCGAGCGGCTGCCCGATCCCAGCGACCGGCGCGGCGTCCTGGTCCGGCTCACCCCCGAGGGGCGCGACCGGGCCGACCAGGCGCTCGCCGGACTCCTCGACCAGGAGCGGGCGATCCTCGCCGAGCTCTCGCGCGCCCAGCGCGGCGAACTCGCCGGACTGCTGCGCCGGTTGACCGCCCCGTTCGACAACGTCCCCGGCTGAGACGGCGCCCGGGCGGAGACGGAACGACTGCCGGAACAGCACGGCACAGCACAGCATGTTCACGGCGCCCAGGGCCGGGGCGGCGACCGGGACGACAGGACACCTCGGGCCGGGGCGACATCTGTGCCGGTACGGCGCCCGAACCGGCACGCTTCCCCCTGCCGTCCGGTCGTAACCCGGCGCTCAGCCCGTGCTGCCGACCACCGGACGGTCCAGTTCGACGGGACCCACCCCGGCCCGGCGGGCCAGCGCGACGGCGGCGAGCGTGGAGTGCACCCCCAGCTTGCCCAGCACGTTCTGCATATGCGTACGGACGGTGTGCGGGGACAGGAACAGGCGCTCCGCGACCGCCTTGCGCCCCAGGCCCGCCACCATGCAGCGCAGCACCTCGCGCTCGCGCGGTGTCAGCGACTCCACGAGGCGCTCGCTCTCCGTACGGTGCCGGCGAGCCGCGGTCAGTTCCCGCAGCACGCCGGTGAGCAGCGCGGGCGGCAGATGCGTCTCCTCGCGCAGCACGCCCCGGATGACGGCGAGGAGGCGTTGCAGGGAGCAGTCCTTGGCGACCCAGCCGGACGCCCCTGCCTGCAGCGCGAGCGCCGCGCGATGCGGGTCGTCCCGCTCGGCGAGGACGATCGAGCGGACCGTGGGCCGGCCCGCACGTACACCGGCCACCAGCGATATCCCGTCGACGGGGGCGCCCTCCCCGGTGTCCACGGCGGTCCGGGCGGGCTGGCCACCGGCCGCCCCCAGATCGGCGTCCACCAGCATGACGTCGAACCTGCGCCCCTCGCCGGCCGCCCGTTCCAGGCAGCGCAGGGCTGCCGGACCACTGCCGGCCGCGGCCACCTCCACGTCGGGCTCCGCGGCAAGAGCGGCGGATAGGGACTCGGCGAAGATCCGGTGATCGTCGACCACCAGAACACGGATACGAACCACAGACACCCCCTGCTGCGTCGCGGGGGAGCCCCAGGCCCCCCGGCTAGGAAGGACCGGCGCGGGCACGGCGCCCGGAACGAAAGAACAGCACAGGGCACGGCCGCCGCCGTGCCGGTACTGCTACCCCCACCCCGGGCGTCATACCCGACTGTGTCGACCCCTGATCGGCACCGGCCCCCACCGGTGCTGTGCATCAGAGTACGGACGGGTGCGGGGAGCGGAAGCCGAATTGCAGAACTGGTGGACCGGGGTTCGCGGGGGAGCACGCAGGCTCCACATCACGACATGAAGAGTCATGGAGCGAAAGTTTCATGACAACGGGTGCTATGACCGATGAATCGATCCATCGCTCGGACGCACGGCCGCCGGGGCCGTCGGGGGCACGGCCCGCGGCGCAGGGCCCGCACACCCGGTGCCGGGCTGCCGTTCCGTGCCACAGGCGCAGTGCGCCGCGCGTGCGCCGGGCCGTGCCTCTCAGCGCCCTGAACGGACGAAGTCCCAGGCGTCACGGACGATGTCCGCGAGATCCGGGTGGTCGGGGTACCAGCCGAGCCGTTCGTGGGCGCGGGTGGCCGAGGCCACCAGGACGGCGGGGTCACCCGCGCGGCGCGCCGCGACGGTCTCCGGGACGTCATGGCCCGTCACCTTGCGGACGGTCTCGACGACCTCCCGCACCGAGAAGCCGTTGCCGTTCCCGAGGTTGCAGATCAGGTGCTCCCCCGGGGTGATCGCACGGAGCGCCAGCAGATGAGCCCGGGCCAGGTCGGCGACGTGGATGTAGTCGCGCACGCAGGTGCCGTCCGGGGTCGGATAGTCGTCACCGTAGACGGCGATGGAGTCCCGTACACCGAGGGCCACTTGGAGGACCAGCGGGATGAGGTGCGACTCCGGGCAGTGGCGTTCGCCGTAGGGTCCGTGGGCGCCGGCCACGTTGAAGTAGCGCAGGGACGCGGCGGCCAGGCCGTGGGCGGCGCACTGGTCGCCGATCATGTGGTCGACGGCGAGCTTGGACGAGCCGTAGGGACTGGCGGGCACGGTCGGCGCGGTCTCGGCGAGCGGGACGGCGGCCGGTTCCCCGTAGGTCGCCGCGGTGGACGAGAACACCAGCTTCCGCACACCCGCCGTGCGCATCGCGGCGAGCAGCGCAATGGTCCCGCCGACGTTGTTCGCCCAGTACTTGCCGGGGTCGGCGACGGATTCACCGACCTGGGAGGACGCGGCGAAGTGCAGCACCCCGTCATAGCCGGAGTCCAGCCATTCGGCGCAGTCCTGGACGCGCCCTTCGACGAACTCCGCCCCGGGGGGCACCGCGTCCCGGAACCCCGTGGAGAGGTCGTCGAGCACGGTCACCCGGTGCCCGGCATCCAGCAGATGGGCGGCGACGACGCTGCCGACGTAACCCGCACCGCCCGTGACCAGGTACTTCTCGCTCATGAGATGGATGCCTCCCACAGTCGTCCGGCCGCGGCACCGGCGGCACGTCGCTGCTGAACACGCTCGTCCCGGACCTGGTGTCCGGCGAGGTACGCCAACAGTTACCGACAGACCTGTGGGAACTCTGTGCACCGCGCCAAGGCGTGTCCCGGCGCGGACTCGCACGCGCACACGGACCGGTACGAGGCCGCGCACACGGACCGCGGTACGAGGCCGCGCACACGGACCGCGGTACGAGGCCGCGCACTCGTACGAGGCCGCGCACCGGTACGACTCCGGGCACGACTGCAGGCACGACTCCGGGCACGACTGCGGCCACGGCAGCGACGACAGCAACGGCGGCAGCGGGACGTGTCCGGGCGGGTCAGCCCAGGGGCACGTCGTCCGCCCCCGCGCCGCCTCGCGACGTGGGCAGTACGGCGGCCCGGTCCAGCAGCCCGGTGCGCGCCGCCAGGGCCGCCGCCTCCAGCCGGGAGCCGACGCCCAGTTTCATCAGCACCCGCTGGACATGGGTGCGTGCGGTGCTGGGCGCGATGCCCATGCCGGCCGCGATGAGCCGGGTGTCCTCGCCTTCCGCGACGCGCACCAGCACCTCCGCCTCCCGGGGGGTCAGCAGGGCCAGCAGCCGACGGCCCTCGTCGTCGGGTTCGGCGGTCGGGTTGAGCAGTTCGGTGAAGGCGTTCTGCAGCAGTGCCGGGGCGACGGCCGCCTCACCCGCCCTGGCCTTCATGATGGCCCGTTCGACGCCCTCGATGCGTTCGTCGTGCCGCACGTAGCCGGAGGCCCCGGCGGCGAACGCGGCTGCTATCCCGCGCGGGTTCGGCACCGGCCCCAGCACCACGACGGCCACCTGCGGGCGTTCCCGCTTGATCCGGACGACCGGCTCGAACGCGCCGGGCGCGGCCGGTGCCGCCGTGCCGAGCAGACACACCTCCGGCGCCCGGCCGATCACCAGCTCGGCCGCGCCGGCGCCCGGTGCCGCCGCCGCGAGCACCCGGTGCCCGCGCAGCTTGAGTGCCGAGGCAAGCGCCTCTGCGAGCAGTCGGTGGTCGTCGACCACCATGAGCCGCACGCCCATCGGGCAATCCCCTCCCCCGGGGCCCCTGCCGCACCCCTCGGCCCCGGCCCCACCTCGTTAGACCCGGCAAGCTACACGCATGTTCGACGTTGTGTGCCCCTTACCGGTAAGAAGCCACTCGGATTGTCGAAATCCCTTTCATACGGGACTACTTGGCGGAACGAAAGCCCGCGGCCCCGGCGGGCGGGGGTTCCGCCGGCCGGGGCCGCGCATCCGTGGACCGGAAGGTTCCGTCAGTTCGTGCCGAAGGCGATCGCCAGGGGTTCCGGAGTGCCCGACAGCTTCTGGGCCTGCTTGGCGTACACGCCGGAAACGTACAGCCGGCCGCCGCCGAAGATGAACTCGGCGTACTCCGGGTTGAAGTGGGTCTCCACGAGCCGGGTCGCCTCGTCGGCCGGGTTCTCCATCAGCACGGTCTGCTTGAACGTCGCACCGTCGATGGAGACGATCTGGCCGCCCTTGTCGTACGGGGCCTCCTTGTAGGCGATGACGTTGCCGCCGTCCATGCGCAGCGGGAACACCGTGTACCGCTCGCCCGCGTCGGCCCGTCCGGACACCGGCTTGCCGGTGGTCAGGTCGAAGGCGACGACCTCGTTGGTCTCGGAGATCCGGTCCTCGCCGGTGCCCTCGTGCTCCTCGGTGCGGAGGTACAGCCGGTTGTCGCCCGCGACCACGCCGATGCAGCTCTCGACGTCCGTGGCCCCGCACTCCGCACCGTACTTGGAGTAGTCCGCGGTGATCTTGGTTAGCAGCTTGCCGGTCTTGGCGTCGATGGAGAAGAAGTCGGTGATGCTGCTGCCGTCGTCGGCCGCGTCACCGACGTCGGCCGCCACGACGAGCGGCGTGGTCGACACGATGTGCGGGTACTTGATGCCGGCCGGCATCTCGTACGAGGCCCGGACCGCGCCCTTGGCCTTGACGTCCACCACCTGGATGGACACCTTCTCCGCGCCGAAGTCGCCGCACCTGCGCACCGCGACCAGGGTCTCGCCGCCGCCGTAGCCGCGGTCGACGCAGTTGCCCGTGGTGGCGCCCCCGGGAGCCCACAGCTGGGCGCCGGTGGCCACGTCCCACGCCGCGCCGCCGCTGGTGCCTCCGGCCGCGACCGCGCCGGCGCCGATGGTGACCTCCTTGAAGTCGGCCATCCGGCTGCCGTCCGGCACGTTCTTGCGCCACAGCATCTTGCCGGTTTCCAGGTCGATCGAGGCGACCTCGGAGCAGCCGGAGTACCGCTCGGTCTTGCTGGGCTTCTTCGGCTGGAAGACGATCGCCGCCTTGTTGTCGGCGCTGATGTGGCGGGAGCCCGCGCACATCGGTCCGGGCAGCGGGAGCTTCCACGCCTGGGTGCCCTTGACCGCGTCGTAGCCGACGATCTCGAAGACGCCGCTCTTCACGTAGTACTTGTCGGTCGCCCAGGAGCCCTTGACCGAGATCGAGTCGGCGCCCTTCGGCTGGACCGGCATGGGCACCTGGAACAGCACCTTGGAGTTGACGTCGGCCGGGGGCTTCTCCTTGGCGGCGACGGCGGCTGGTTTGTCGCCGTTCTTGCCGCCCGCGGTGTTGACGGGGCGCTGCGGCTCGTCGTCACTGCTCTTCGCGTACCAGAGACCGCCGACGACGATCAGGGCGATGGCCGCGACCGCAGCGGTGACGATCACCGTCGTGGCGCCGGGCTTCTTCCGGCCGCCGCCGGGACCGCCCTGGACGCCGCTCTGGGGCATGTGGGACTGGTGCATCGGCTGGGTGTACGGCTGCGCCGGGTACCCGTACGGGTTCTGCCCCTGGACGGGCGCACCCATGGGCTGGGTGGGCGGCTGCGCCGGGTAGGCGTTGGCCGGCGGCTGCGCCGGGTAGGCGTTGGCCGGGGGCTGCGGATAGCCGTAGCCGGGCTGTCCGGTGGGCTGCTGCGGCGGCTGGGCGGGGTAGCCGTAGCCGGCAGGGCCGGGCTGCTGGGCGGGCGGCGGGGTCTGCGGATAGCCGTACGACGGCGCGGGAGCGGGGCCGGGCGCGGCCGGGGCCCCGGGTGCGGGGGTCGCCGGCCCGCCCTGCGGCGGCGGGGTCGGGGCGCCGAAGCCGCCGGCGGGCGGCTCCTGGGGCGCCCCGAAACCTCCCTGCGGAGGCGGCTGGTTGGGTGGCTGGGGTGGCTGGGTCATCGTGTGTGTACCTCGGTGTCGGAACGAGCGGGCGCGGGAAGGGGGGTCACTTGCCGTAGGCCATCAGCGTCTTCTCCTCGCCGCTGCTCGACTTCCGGCCCATGACGCGGGTCGTCATCAGGTAGAAGCGGCCGTCCACGTAGTCGATCGCCGGGTCGAAGAAGCTGCGTTCCACCTCCGCCGCGGACCGGGGGAACGGGAGCACCGCCGTGGGCTTGCCGCCGGTGACCGGGATCGTCGCGATCGCGCCGCCGGAGTTGTACTCGGGCTCCAGGTAGACCGTCACGTTCTTGCCGTCGGACTTCAGCGGGAGCATGGTGCGCCCCTTGCCGGCGGGGGAACGCCCCACCGCCTTACCGGTGTTGAGGTCGAAGGCGACGATCTCGTTGGACCGTCCGCCGCCCGCGCCGCCGGCCTTCTCCTTGGTGGGCATGTACAGCCGGTCGGCGTCCGCAGTGACGCCGAAGCAGGCCTGGAGGCTGCGCTCGATGACCGAGATGCCGCAGTCCACCCCGAAGCTGTCCTTGGTGTCGAGCTGGGAGCGGACCTTGCCGTCCGCCTTCAGCGTCGTCACGTTCCAGAGCTTCTTCTCTTCGTTCTCCGAGTAGATCACCAGCGGGTCGACGGAGTAGACCCGCTCGACCTTCCAGCCCTTGGGCAGCTTGAAGGTCCACTTGGGCTTGCCGGTGGCGGGGTCCACCTCCTGCACCTGGTGGAGGGCGCCGTACTCCCCGCCGACCGTGCAGGTGCTGACGCCGACGAGCTTGGGACCGCCCGCGAAGGACTCGATGTGGCAGGCGCCCTCGCCACGGCCGAACAGCTTCTTGCCGTCGACGACACTGAAGGCGCTGGACGTGCCCCAGCGGCTGACGGCGACCGTGTTGCCGGAGATCACCATGTCGAGGGTGCTGCCGCTGTCGAACAGGCCCTCCTTGGGGACCTCGCTCTTCCAGCCCGCCTTGCCGGTGGCCAGGTCGATCTGCTGGAGCTGGTTGCACTGGGCCTTCTCGGTGTTGGCCTTCTTGAAGGCGACCACGATCTTGCCGTCGGCGGTGGTCTGCCGGGACGCGCCGCACAGCGGGGCGGTCATCGGCACGCTCCACTTCTTCGTGCCGTCGACCGCCGAGTACCCGTTGACCTCGCGGTACGTGGCCTTGACGACGATGTCACCGGCGAACCACGGTCCGTAGGCCTCCGCGCCGCCGTCCGGCAGCTTGACGTCATTGGTCTGGAGGAACAGCACCTTCGCGTCGCCGGGCTTGCGGCCCGCGTTGAGGTCCTCGGTGGGGGCCGTGCCGCTGCCGCTGCCGTCGCCCTTGTCGACCGACGGGGAGCCGGTCGGCGTGGGGCTGCCCGAGGGGCCTGCGACGGGCTTCTTCGGGTCCTCGTCGTTGGAGAGGACCGCGTAGGCGCCGCCGCCGACGACGAGCAGTCCCGCGACGGCCGCGGCGACGATCGCGATGACCTTGCCGTTCTTCCGGCCTCCGGTCGCGCCGGGGCCGCCGGCCGGGCCGGGGGCTCCGGCGAACGGCTGGGTCGGGTAGCCGTACTGCGGCTGCTGCCCGTACGGGCCGGGCTGCGCGTAGGGGTTGGCGGCGGTCGGCTGCTGGCCGTGGACCTGCGGGTAGCCGTAACCGGGCGGTACGCCGGGCTGCCCGGCGGGCGGGGTCTGCGGGGCGCCGTAGGGCCCGGAGCCGTACGGGCCGGGTGCGTACGGGCCGGGGGCCGACTGCTGCGGCGCACCGTAGGGACCGGTCTGCGGCGGGGCGCCCGGTGCCGGCGTGCCGGGAGGCGTCGGGGTCGGTGTGCCCGGCGCCTTGCCGAAGTCCGGTCCGCCGGGGGCCGCCTGCGGGGCACCCTGCGCCGGTCCTGCCGGTGCCTGCGGCGGAACCGGCGGCGGCTGCGGCGGCTGGGCTGGCTGCTGCGGGGCACCGGGCGGTGTGCCCTGCGGGTCCTGTGGCGCTCCGAAGCCCCCCTGCGGCGGCTGCTGGCTGGGCGGCTGGCTCATCAGCCCTGTCCCCCTTCGGGCAGGGGTCCCCGTCCGGCCGGCCTCCCCCGCGATTCCGGCGGCCGACTCCCCTGTGTGCCGGGGGTTCGGACATGGACCCCGCAATTTCACGTCAGTAGAGCGGGATTTCTTTCTATCACCGCTCAGCGCGAGCACGACGGGCCGGTACGCCCCTGTACCGAAGGGCGTACCGGCCCGTGATCCCGCCGTTACCGGTCGGGCACAATTCCTCTACGCGTCCTCTGCGAGCTCCAGCCAGCGCATTTCCAACTCCTCGCGCTCGCCCGCCAGTTCCCGCAGTTCCGCGTCGAGTTTCGCGACCTTTTCGAAGTCCGTGGCGTTCTCGGCGATTTGCGTGTGGAGCTTCGACTCCTTGTCGGAGATCTTGTCCAGTTGCCGCTCGATCCGCTGGAGTTCCTTCTTCGCGGCGCGTGCGTCGCCCGCCGAACGGTCCTTGGCTGGCGCCACCGGCACGGGCGCCGCGGCCTCGACCATCGTCCGCCGCCGTTCCAGGTATTCGTCGATCCCGCGCGGCAGCATCCGCAGCGTGCCGTCGCCGAGCAGGGCGAGCACCCGGTCGGTGGTGCGCTCGACGAAGAACCGGTCGTGCGAGATGACCACCAGCGAGCCGGGCCAGCCGTCGAGCACGTCCTCCAGCTGGGTGAGGGTCTCGATGTCCAGGTCGTTGGTGGGCTCGTCGAGGAACAGCACGTTCGGCTCGTCCATCAGCAGCCGCAGCAGCTGGAGGCGGCGCCGCTCACCGCCGGACAGGTCGCCGACGGGCGTCCACTGCTTCTCCTTGCTGAAGCCGAACTGCTCGCACAGCTGGCCGGCCGTCATCTCCCGGCCCTTGCCGAGGTCCACCCGGTCACGGACCCGCTGCACGGCCTCCAGCACCCGCAACGACGGATCGAGTTCGGCGACCTCCTGCGACAGGTACGCCAGCCTGACCGTCTTGCCGACGACGACCCGGCCGGCCACCGGCTGTGCCTCGCCCTGTGTGCGGGCCGCTTCCGCGAGGGTGCGCAGCAGCGACGTCTTGCCCGCCCCGTTCACCCCGACGAGACCGAAGCGGTCGCCGGGGCCGAGCTGCCAGGTGAGGTGCTTCAGCAGCACCTTCGGCCCGGCCTGCACGGTCACGTTCTCCAGGTCGAAGACCGTCTTGCCGAGCCGGGCGTTCGCGAACCGCATCAGCTCGGAGGAGTCCCGGGGCGGCGGCACGTCCTTGATCAGCTCGTTGGCGGCCTCGACGCGGAAACGCGGCTTGGACGTACGGGCCGGGGCGCCGCGGCGCAGCCACGCCAGCTCCTTGCGGACCAGGTTCTGCCGCTTGGCCTCCTCGGTGGCGGCGATCCGCTCCCGCTCGGCGCGGGCGAAGACGTAGTCGGAGTAGCCGCCCTCGTACTCGTAGACGGCGCCGCGCTGCACGTCCCACATGCGGGTGCACACCTGGTCCAGGAACCAGCGGTCGTGGGTGACGCAGACCAGGCCCGAGCGGCGCTCCCTGAGGTGCTGGGCGAGCCAGGCGATGCCCTCCACGTCGAGGTGGTTGGTGGGCTCGTCGAGGACGATCAGGTCGTGCTCGGCGATGAGCAGCTTGGCCAGCGCGATACGGCGCCGCTCGCCGCCGGAGAGCGGCCCGATGACGGTGTCCAGGCCCTGCGGGAACCCGGACAGGTCGAGGCCGTCGAACAGGCCGGTCAGCACGTCGCGGATCTTGGCGTTGCCCGCCCACTCGTGGTCGGCGAGATCGCCGATGACCTCGTGCCGGATGGTCGCCTTCGGGTCGAGCGAGTCGTGCTGGGTGAGCACGCCGAGCCGCAGGCCGCCGCTGTGCGTGACCCGACCGGTGTCGGGCTCCTCCAGTTTCGCGAGCATGCGGATGAGCGTCGTCTTGCCGTCGCCGTTGCGGCCGACGACGCCGATGCGATCGCCCTCGGACACGCCGAGGGACACACCGTCGAGCAGGGCACGGGTGCCGTACACCTTGCCGACTGCCTCGACATTGACCAGATTGACGGCCATCAACGCTCCTGGAAGAGGGATCGATCAGCCTCCCAGCCTATGCCCTGTCCGGGAAGCCGCAGTGCGGCCGCCCGACCGCTCGACCAGGAGCCAGCCGCCGAGCGCCATCCCGACCGCCGCGGGCGCGCTGACCGGAAGGGCGACGAGGACCGCCGTACGGCCCTCCAGCAGGCCTCCGAAGCCGACCATGGACACGCCGAGCACACCGAGCAGGCACAGGGTGACCCCGAGTGCGGCCAGCGGTCCCGACCCGGGTCCGGAGGCCGTCGACGCGGGGCGTTCCGTGCGCCGGAACGCGGCGACGAGCAGCGCGGTCAGGGCGGCCGCGAGGACCAGCCGGACCGGCAGCTGGGCCCACCATGCGGCGCTCGCCGGTTCGGGCAGCGCGGGACCGAGGGCGAGCTGGGCACCGTACACGCCGAGCATCGCCGTCAGGTGCCACAGGAACGCGGTCATGGCGACGCCGTTCGCGGCGACGACCGTGCGCCAGACCCGCGGCCGGGCCGACAGGCGGGCGCCCGGCCCGCGCAGCAGCTCGACCGCGCCGACCAGCCACAGGCCGTGGCACAGCAGCGCGACGGTGGGTGGCGCCATGTTCGAGACCTTCTCCCCCGGCATGCCGACCATGCTCAGCGGATAGGGCCCGACGGCCACCAGCAGTGCCGCCCCGGCGAGGCCGGCACCGGCCAGGACGTGCGGCATCCGTATTCTGCCGTCGGCGCGGAGGAAACCCAGCTGGTGCACGGCGAGCCACACGAACGCGAAGTTGAGGAACTCGACGTACGGCACGTCCAGGGCGAACCGCAACACGTCGACGGCCCCGGCGGCCGCGGCGAGCGCGGCGAACGCGCCCCAGCCGTGGCGCTCGTGCAGTTTCAGCAGTGGCGGTGTGAACGCGACCATCGCGAGGTAGATCCCGATGAACCACAGCGGCTGGGTGACGAGGCGCAGCGCGACACCGGTCAACCCGCCGCCCCCGCCCAGGAGCTGGACGAGGAGCGCACCGGCCCCCCACACGAGGACGAACACCATGGTGGGCCGCAGCAGCCGCTGGAGCCGCGCCCGGAGGAACGCGGAGTACACCGAGTCGTCGGGCCGCCTGCGCTGCAGCGAGCGGTAGGAAAGTGCGTGCGAGAAGCCGCCCACGAAGAAGAACACCGGCATGACCTGCAACGCCCAGGTGAGCACCTGGAGTTCGGGCACCACGCCGAGGAGGTTGCCGATGCCGGATTCGGTGACGGCGGCCATCAGCCAGTGTCCGAGGACGACGGTCCCGAGCGAGGCGACCCTGAGGAGGTCGATGTACCGGTCCCGCGAGTCCGGTGTCCGCTCGGCGAGTTCGCGTACGCGTGTTCCCATGCGGACACCGTGCCGGTGGGCCATGGGTGGACGACAGGGTGCGCGTACTCAGATGCCGGCTGAGTAGCCCCGCCGGTGGCGGAAGGGCGGGGACAGCCTCGGCGAAAGGCTGCTTCCCCGTGCCGGTGCCTTGAAGGTCGGTCCTTGCCGGCCTGTGCAGGTCCTTGCCGACCCGGTGCAGGTCCTTGCCGGTCCAGGTCCTTGCCGGCCCCGTGCAGGTCCTTGCCCGGTCCCGTGCAGGTCCTTGCCGGCCCGTGCAGGTCCCTTACCGGCCCACGTGCAGGTCCCTTGCCGGTCTCTTGTCCCGGCCGCGGCGGGGCTTCCCCTGTCTCAGTGCCGGGACGTGACCGTGGCGCCCGGTGCCGGCGACACGGCGACGCGGGCGGTGCGGCAGGTGCCGGAGGACAGCAGGGCCTCGGCGATCCGTGCCGCCGCGGCTGCGTCCTCGGCGAGGAACGCGGTGGTCGGGCCCGAGCCCGACACCAGCGCGGCGAGCGCGCCCGCCGCCGTGCCCGCGGCCAGGGTCTCGGCGAGGGACGGGCGCAGCGAGAGCGCCGCGGCCTGGAGGTCGTTGGACAGGGCGGCCGCGAGCGCGCCGGAGTCACCGGTACGGAGTGCGTCCAGCAGGGCCGGGGACGCCTCGGGAGCGGGCACGTCGGCGCCCTCGACGAGGCGGTCGAACTCGCGGTACACGGCAGGGGTGGACAGTCCCCCGTCGGCCACCGCGAACACCCAGTGGAACGTGCCGCCGACCTCCAGGGGCGTCAGCAGCTCGCCCCGGCCGGTGCCCAGCGCGGCACCGCCGACCAGGCTGAACGGCACATCGCTGCCGAGCTCCGCGCAGATCGCGAGCAGTTCCTCGCGGGACGCGCCGGTGCCCCACAGCGCGTCGCAGGCGACCAGCGCGCCCGCCCCGTCGGCGCTGCCGCCGGCCATGCCGCCCGCGACGGGGATGTCCTTGGCGATGTGGATGTGGACGTCCGGGGAGATGCCGTGCCGCTCGGCGAGCGCGACGGCCGCGCGGGCGGCGAGGTTGGTGGGGTCGAGCGGCACCTGGCCGGCGTCGGGCCCCTCGCAGGTGATGCGGAGGCTGTCCGCGGCGGTCACCGTGATCTCGTCGTACAGCCCGACCGCGAGGAAGACGTTCGCGAGGTCGTGGAACCCGTCGGGCCGGGCCGCCCCGACCGCGAGCTGGACGTTGACCTTGGCGGGGACTCGTACGGTGACGGAGTCGGACACGTGCGGGGACCTCTCGGAAGCGGAACGGGAACGGATACGGACGTCGGGGCGGTGCGTCGTGGGCGGGGGCGGTGCGTCGTGGGCGGGGGCTGGTGCGTCGTGGGCGGGGGCGGTCCGTGACGTGCCGGCCTCGCCCGGCGACCGGACCGTACGGCGACTGGCCGGCGGCCGGTGACCCCGGTCGCCCCGGGAGACCGTGCCCGGACCAGTAGACCGCACCGGCCCCGGGCGACTCGACGCGGGCCCGCACGGGCCGGTGACGGCGCGTGCGGCGCGGACAGTGTGACGGCCCTGTGCGAACCGGCCTGCGGCCGTACGGAAGCGCCCCTGCCGGAGCGGGAGGGCTGCCCGGACGGGCCGGTCCGAGCAGCCCGGCGTGGACGGACCAGCGTGGACGGACCAGCGTGGACGGACCAGCGTGGACGGACCAGCGTGGACGGACCAGCGTGGACCGACCGGCGTGGACGGACCGGCGTGGACGGACCGGCGTGGACGGACCGGCGTGGACGGACCGGCGTGGACGGACCGGCGTGGGTGCGGTCAGAGTGCCGGGGCGGGGGCCGGCCTGCGCTCGGCGATCGCCGCGAACTCGTGAACGGTGAGCGATTCACCGCGGGCCTGCGGTGACACCCCCGCGGCGACGAGTGCCGCCTCTGCCGCGGCCGCGGAGCCGGCCCAGCCGGCCAGGGCGGCGCGGAGCGTCTTGCGGCGCTGCGCGAAGGCGGCGTCGACGACGGCGAAGACCTCCGACCTGCTCGCCGTGGTCCTGATCGGCTCGGCGCGGCGGACCAGGGAGACGAGGCCGGAGTCGACGTTGGGCGCGGGCCAGAAGACATTGCGGCCGATCGCGCCCGCCCGCTTGACCTCGGCGTACCAGTTGGCCTTCACGGACGGCACGCCGTACACCTTGTTGCCGGGGTCGGCGGCGAGCCGGTCGGCGACCTCGGCCTGGACCATGACGAGGGTCCGCTCGATGGTCGGGAAGCGGTCGAGCATGTGCAGGAGGACCGGCACGGCCACGTTGTACGGCAGGTTGGCGACGAGCGCGGTGGGCGGGGGGCCGGGCAGCTCTTCGATGTGCATCGCGTCGGAGTGGACCAGCGCGAACCGGTCGGCCTTCGCCGGCATGCGGGCCGCGATCGTCGAGGGGAGCGCGGCGGCGAGCACGTCGTCGATCTCGACGGCGGTGACCCGGTCGGCGGCCTCCAGCAGGGCCAGCGTCAGCGAGCCGAGCCCCGGACCGACCTCGACGACCACGTCGTCGGGCCGTACCTCGGCGGTGCGGACGATCCGCCGGACGGTGTTGGCGTCGATGACGAAGTTCTGGCCGCGCTGCTTGGTGGGGCGTACCCCCAGCGCTGCGGCGAGTTCGCGGATGTCGGCGGGGCCCAGGAGGGCGTCGGGCTCTGTGGTGCTCACCCGTAAAGCCTACGGCCGCAGTGCGGCCACGGACTCGCCCCCCGCTGCACGAAGAGCATCTTGGCGCGGTAGGTCTGCTCGGCGGCGGGCGCGTTCTGGGGCAGGCCCTTGCCGCCGAGCCGGTGCCAGGTGCGGCGGTCGAACTGGTACAGCCCGCCGTACGTCCCGGAGGGGTCGACCGCGTTGACGCGGCCGCCCGACTCGCACCGGGCGAGTCCGGCCCAGTTCAGACCGTCTACGTCGCCGGCGGACGAAGGCAGGGGGCGCGTGCCGATCTTGACGATCCGGGTGACCGGCCGGCGGAGCGTTTCCTCCGCGATCCTCTCCGGTGTCTGCACGACGCCGTTGACCCGGCGCAGGCTGTAGACGACCCGTCGGGTGCCGTTGCGGCCCGGGCGTTCGACGACCTCGGTCCCGGCGAACAGGCGGGGGTCACGGGTCCGCTCCACGGCGTACGGGATGGGTTCCTCCCGCACCTCCCGGGAGCCGGTGATCCGCATGACCGTGACCGTCTGGCCGTCGAGGGGGAAGCCGTCGAGCGGTGCCGAGGCGGTGTCCTGCGCGCCGAGGGTGATGCCGGCCTGTTCGAGGGCCTCGCGGACGGTGGCCGCGTTGGTGCGCACGGTGCGTTCCCGGCCGTCGGCCATGAAGGTGACGGTGCGTTCGGTGCGTACGTCGAGGACGAGGCCGCTGCGGGAGATCCGGGAGGAGCGGGAGGCCGACAGATAGGCGCCCTCGGCTCGGACACCGAGCTGTCCGAGCGCCCCGTCGACCGTTGCCGCCGTGGTCCACACCCGCCGCCGTTCGCCGTCGAGGGTGAGGGTGACGGGTCTGCCGAAGCGGACGGCCACCTCGTCCCCGCTGACGAGGTCCGCGCGGTGTCCGGGGGCGACGATGTCGTGCGACCCGACGGCGACGCCCTCGTCCTCGAGGAGGCCGGCGACATCGGCCGCGAACGTGTGCACCATACGCGGCTCGCCGCCGTCGACGGTGAGGGTGACGGTCTTGTCGTGGACCACGAAAGCGGTGGTGCCGCCCGCGAGGACGGCGAGGACGAGGGCCTGCGGGATGAGCCGGCGCAGCGCCTCGGGCGCGGAACCGCCCCGGGCCCGGCGACGCGCCGCTCTGCGCGCCTCGGCTCGCCCTCCGGAGCGGGGGGCCGGATCCGACGGGCCGACGGGGCCGGGGTCGTTGGATCCCGGTCGCCCGGTGAGTGCGGCGGACGCCTCGGGGGCCTGGTGCACGACCTCTTGCGCGATCCCCTGCCCCGGCTCGCGCGGGGCCGTGCGCCGGGCACCGGAGACCGGGAAGTCCACGAACACGGGCCGCGGAACGGCCGGCGGCGCCGCGGGGGGACCTGCGGGCGCCGCCCGCAACGCCCTGTCGGCGACGTCACCAGGTCCAGGCCGCTCGGAGGGCTCTGCCCCGGGCGCCACCGGGCCATCGTGTGCCGGGAGGTCCACGAGCGCTCGGAAGTCCACGAGGGTCGGCCGGGGAACGACCGGCGGCCGCACCAGCGTGGCGGCGGGGGCTGCGGGCTCGGCCGGCAGCTCGTCGAGGACCGCGCCGGGCCCGGGCTGTCCCGCGGGGCCCGCCGGGCCCCCGCCGAAGGCCCCGGGCGTCCGGAAGTCGACGAGGGTGGGCAGGGGGACGATCAGCGGCGCGGCCAGGGTGGCGGCGGTGTACAGGTCCGGCGGCGGGCTCGGCGGTACGGGTGCGGCCGGTGCGCCCCGTGTACCCCGTGCGCCCGATGTCCTTGGTGCTGCTGGAGCGGCGGGTGCAGCCTTGCCGCCCGGTGCCGGCTCGGCCGCCGACGCGGCGGACGCCGGATCCGCGGCCGGTGTACCCGGTGCGGCGGTTCTGCCTGCGGCGCGGCGCCCGCCGCGTGCGGCACGGTGACTGCCCTGCGAATTGCCCACGACACTCCGTCCGTCCCGGCCGGTGCGCCTGACGCACGGCGTCGGGCCGATGCCCGACGACGTGCTGACGCCTGACGACGTCTCGGCGGAGGTCGCCTGCCGAAGACGTCGCGGCCCGGGACACTAGCGGAGCGGGCGTCACTCTCCAAAGCGACGCGACTGCGTGGAGTTATGATCGAATATCGAAGGCACGTGCGGTATTGGCCGCGATGGCGGTGGCCAGCGTGTCCTCGTCGACGCCCCTGACGGCTGCCATGGCCCTCACCGTGACCGGAATGAGGTAAGGGGCGTTGGGCCGTCCGCGGTACGGCGCAGGGGTGAGGAACGGGGCGTCGGTCTCGACGAGGACCAGCTCCGCCGGGGCGACGGCGAGGGCGTCCCGCAACGGCTGGGCGTTCTTGAAGGTGACGTTGCCCGCGAAGGACATGAAGTACCCGGCGTCCGCGCAGGTCTTGGCCATCTCGGCGTCACCCGAGTAGCAGTGGAACACGGTCCGCTCCGGGGCGCCCTCCTCGGCGAGGATGCGGAGGACGTCGGCGTGGGCGTCGCGGTCGTGGATGACCAGCGCCTTGCCGTGGCGCTTGGCGATCTCGATGTGGGCGCGGAACGACCGTTCCTGGGCGGCCATGCCTTCGGGGCCGGTGCGGAAGAAGTCGAGGCCGGTCTCGCCGACGGCCCGCACGTGCGGGAGCGCGGCGAGCCGGTCGATCTCGGCGAGCGCCTCGTCGAGGGCGGCGTCCCCGCCGGGCTGCCGGGCACCCTGCCGTGACCAGCCGTCGGGGTCGCCGTGGACGATCCGGGGCGCCTCGTTGGGGTGCAGGGCCACTGCGGCGTGGACGTTCTCGTACGCGGCGGCCGTCGCCGCCGCCCAGCGGGAGCCGTTCAGGTCGCAGCCCACCTGGACGACGGTGGTCACACCGACGGACGCGGCCTTGGCGAGGGCTTCCTCGACGGTGCCGTCCTGCATGTCCAGGTGGGTGTGCGAGTCCGCGACCGGTACCGCGAGCGGCCGGGGCAGCGGCGGCGGGGCATGCTTGACGTCCTTGGGGCTCATGGACGCGATCCTACGAGCCCCCGTCGGTCATGCGTTCCCGTCACCGTTCGGGCAGCCACCGGTTCCTGTGGTCTCCCGCGACGGTCTCCCGTTCCCGCAGCGGTCCCGTCCCCGCGACGGTCACCCGCGCCTGCGGCGATCCCGCCCCCGCGACGGTCACCCGTTCCCGCAGCGGTCACCCGCGCCTGCGGTGGGACGGGCGGAAGAGGTCGGACAGGCGCCTGCGGCGGACCGGTCCGGGGAGATCCCCCTCGGTCCCGGACTGCGCTGCGGCCGGCTCCGCGGCCACAGCGGACTGTCCCGGCCCGGCCGGTCCGGGCTCCGCCTCACCGCGCCCGGCTTTCCGGGGCTTGGCGGAGTGGGCCTTCCTGGGCGCCGAGTAGGACGCAGGGACCGGGCCGGCGATTCCCGGCGCTACGGGGTAGTGGTACAGCGAGTCGAGGGTGTTGACCACGGACGAGACCTGGCCCGCCCGCATGATGCGCACCTTGTGCTCACCGCAGTTCAAGCACGTCGGCCGGGACAGCGGCGAGGGGACCCGCGCGCCGTCGGCCTTGTAGATGATGAAGTCGTTCCCCGAGGCGTCGGTGTGGTGCTCTATCTCGTACGCCTGCTCCCAGCCGTATCCGCAGCGCATGCAGGCGAAGGCATAGGCCTCGTGGGCGACGCGGATACCTGCGATCTCACTCATGCCAGCTCCCTTCCACTGCTCCAGTGGATGCCCGGTCCGGCCGAAAGGCATCGGGCTCTGTCAAACGTTGAAGCGCTTTTTGGCCTTTCGATGAGAAATGGGCCGGAGCACGGCTCGCGCTTTGCTTTTCACGATAGACCTTTGGCATCTTCGGGTGCCGTCCGAGCCGAATTCTTTGCCGCGACGACGGCATCGAACACATCCCGCTTGGGTACTCCGGCGGCGGCCGCGACGGCGGCGATCGCGTCCTTGCGGCTCTCCCCGGCCTCCTCCCGCACCCTGACCCTGGCCACCAGCTCGGCCGGGTCGAGTGCGGCCGGCCCCGGTTCGGGCGCCCCCTCGACCACCACCGTGATCTCGCCGCGCACACCACCGGAGGCCCAGGCAGCCAGTTCCCCCAGGGGGCCGCGCCTGACCTCCTCGTACGTCTTCGTCAGCTCGCGGCAGACCGCCGCCCGGCGGTCGGCACCGAACACGACGGCCATGGCGGCGAGGGTGTCGTCGAGCCGGTGCGGGGCCTCGAAGTAGACGAGCGTCCGGCGCTCCTTCGCCACCTCGCGGAGCCGGGCCAGGCGTTCGCCCGGCTTGCGCGGGAGGAAGCCCTCGAAGCAGAACCGGTCGACCGGGAGCCCCGAGAGGGCCAGCGCCGTCAGGACCGCGGAGGGGCCGGGCACGGCCGTGACCCGGACCCCCTTCTCGACCGCGGCGGCGACCAGCCGGTAGCCGGGGTCGGACACGGACGGCATGCCCGCGTCGGTGACGAGCAGCACCCGCGCCCCGCCCACCAGGGCCTCGACGAGCTCGGGGGTGCGGGCCGACTCGTTGCCCTCGAAGTAGGACACGATGCGGCCGCGCACATGGACGCCGAGCGCCTGGGTGAGCCGGCGGAGCCGCCGGGTGTCCTCGGCGGCGATCACGTCCGCCGTCTCCAGTTCGGCGGCGAGCCGGGGCGGTGCGTCCGCGATGTCGCCGATGGGGGTGCCTGCGAGTACCAGCGTTCCTGTCACACCGCCATCCTCGCAGCCGCGCCGCGCCCCGCGCACGGACGCGTTCCCTACGATGGCGCGGTGACCAGTACAGCGTCTGAAGCCCAGCAGGGACGGGCCGTGGGGGAACAGCCGCCCGCCTGGCAGCAGCGGCTGCGCCGATTCGGGTACGTGCCCGGGCGCGGACCGGGCCTGCGTGAACGCCTGGTGCCCCCGTTCGCAAGGCCCGGCCCACAGCTGTGGTCGGTCCTCGGCGTGCCGCCCGCACTCGCCGGCCTGATCGTGCGCTGGGCGGCGTGGGGCGGGCCGCTGCTGGTCGCGCTGGCCGCGGGACTGCTGCGGTTCTGGCAGCTGGGCGACCCGAAGGCCGTGATATTCGACGAGACGTACTACGCCAAGGACGCCTGGGCCCTGATCAACCAGGGCTATGAGGGCAGCTGGCCGAAGGAGATCGACAAATCGATCCTCCGCGACCCGTCGTCCGTGGCGGTGCCCACCGATCCCGGCTATGTGGTGCATCCGCCGGTCGGCAAGTGGGTCATCGGGCTCGGCGAGCAGCTGTTCGGGTTCACCCCGTTCGGCTGGCGCTTCATGGTGTGCGTCCTGGGCACGCTGTCGGTGCTGATGCTGTGCCGGATCGGCCGCAGGCTCTTCCGTTCGACGTTCCTGGGCTGTCTGGCCGGCACACTCCTCGCGGTGGACGGTCTGCACTTCGTGATGAGCCGCACGGCACTGCTCGACCAGGTGCTGATGTTCTTCGTGCTGGGGGCGTTCGGCTGTCTGCTCGTCGACCGCGACCGCGCCCGGGCACGGCTGGCGTCCGCACTGCCCGTCGACGCGGAAGGGAGGCTCCGCCCGGACGCGGCAGTGGCCGAACGCCTGCGTCTCGGGCTGCGTCCGTGGCGGCTCGCGGCCGGTGTGTGCCTGGGGCTGGCGTGCGCGACGAAGTGGAACGGCCTGTACATCCTGGCCGCGTTCGGGCTGCTGACCGTCGCGTGGGACGTGGGCGCCCGGCGCACCGCGGGCGCGGTGCGCCCGTACGCGGCGGTGCTGCGCCGTGATGTGGTCCCGGCGTTCGTGTCGACCGTTCCGGTGGCCGTGGCCACGTACTTCGTGTCGTGGACTGGATGGTTCGCGACGAAGGACGGCTACTTCAGGGACTGGGCGGCGAACCGCAAGGGCCTCTCCCCGGACCATGTGAAGCTCCCGCTGCTCGGCGAGGTGAAGCTGCCGCAGTTCGACATGACATGGGTGCCGGAGTCGCTGCGCAGTTTCTGGCACTACGAGACCGAGGTCTACAGCTTCCATGTGAACCTCACGGACGGGCACTCGTACGAGTCGAACCCGTGGAGCTGGATCGTGCTGGGTCGGCCGGTCTCCTACTACTACGAGTCGCCGAAGCCGGGAACGCCCGGCTGCCGCGCCGGTGGCGGTGACTGCGCGAGCGAGGTGCTGGCGCTGGGCACCCCGCTGCTGTGGTGGACTGCCTGCGTCGCACTGCTCTACGTGCTGTGGCGCTGGTTCTTCCGCCGCGACTGGCGCGCCGGGGCCATCGCGTGCGGGGTCGCGGCGGGCTATCTGCCCTGGTTCTTCTACCAGGAGCGGACCATCTTCCTGTTCTACGCGGTCGTGTTCGTCCCGTTCCTCTGCCTGGCCGTCGCCATGCTGATCGGCGCCCTCCTGGGCCCGCCCGGCGCCACCGAACGCCGCCGCGTGGTCGGCGCGGTCGGCTCCGGCGTACTGGTCCTGCTGATCATCTGGAACTTCATCTACTTCTGGCCGATCTACACGGGCCAGGTGATCCCGATGGAGCAGTGGCGGGGGCGGATGTGGCTGGACACGTGGGTCTAGCGGCACGTACGGACTGAGGGTGCGCGGCCGATGGCCGCGCCAAGTTGGACAAAGGGTGAGGCCGTTGTCATGATCATCGGGCAGGACACGGGGCGTGATCTGCGCGTTGATTCTTGGACTTGGGGGGATTGTGAAGTTCACGTTCGGTCGCAGGGCGAGGAGCCGTGCGGTGGCGGTGGCTGCGGCGGCGCTCGCACTGACGGCAACTCAGGTGGTGAATGCGGGCGGGGCTTCGGCCGCCACCGGCACGGTCTACAGGAACGTCAAGTCGAACCTGTGCCTGGACGCGGCCGGTACTCATCCGGGTGCTTGGGTCATCCAGTACGGCTGCCACGGCGGCCAGAACCAGCAGTGGTACTCGACCCGCGACGGCCAGCTGGTGAACGCCGCGAACGGCCTCTGCCTGTCGATCCACAACGGCAGCGGGGAATACGGCGCTGGGCTCGTGCTGTGGTACTGCGACGGGGGTTGGTCCCAGAACTGGACCGTGGCCGACGCGGGCAAGACGCCTACGAACCAGTTCGCATTCATGATCGAGAACCCGGCGTGGGAGGAGACGCCCGAGAAGCACCGGGTCGTCGACGTGCCGGGCGGCACAACCGCCCAGGGAACACAGTTGATCTCCTGGTTGGCCAACGGCGGCTGGAACCAGAAGTGGACCAAGCACCAGCCGGTGGAGGTCCAGTAGCACGTTTCCTGTCTGCGGGAGTGACGTTGGAAGCCATCCGCATGCCGATCAGCAAGCCTGCTTGTCGAACGGGCTTCCTGACCGGTGATCGCAGGCGGCTCAGCGCGTGAGGACAGGGCCTCTTGGCAGCTCGGATGCGACCCCATCCGCTGCGCCAGGAGGCCCTGTTGCGCGGGCTGCCGCGACACCTGCCCACCGCCCCCGCCCAGCATGACCTGCCGGCTTCCTGGACGTCGGCGATCCTGCCTGCAGGGCGAGCGGTACGCGTCCGCGCCCGAACGTCGAAACCGGGGTGCCCTGACCCCCTTGCCGAACGTGCCCGCAGCGCCGTCTCGGCAATCACAGTGGACGAGGCTGCGTTCGTCGAGTCGGGCCTGTCCCCAGTGAAGGAGGGTGTGCACAACCTTTCCGCCCTCACGCAAGGGAAGAGGTACGAGGCCGTCGTCGCGTGTGCCGGCACGGGCACCGTCGACGTGACCATGGGCTCCTCCCCGCCACAGGTACAGAACTGCGACGCCGAAGCCGTCACCTACCGGATAGCCAAGGCGCCCGCAGAACTGGCCCTCACCATCAAGGGCAGGCAGGGGGCATCCGGCGCGATCGCGTGGCAGATCAACTCGGAAAAGGAATCGTCGCCGTAGCGCCCCGGCGCGGGGAAGGTGCTCAGTACCCGCGTCGGCGGGCCGCGGATGCTCTGTCGGGGCTCCGCCGCACGTCACTTCGGGGCAAGGTGCTCGTTGCGGACTTGCGGCCCCGTCGATTCATCCGGCGGGGCCACCCCGTGTTGCAGGACGGCGCCACGCGGCCGCCGGAGCGGGCTTCCGCACCCGGCCGTACCTTTCGAGACCGGCACTCCCGGATTCGGACGACGACCCGGCCGGAATGCGTGTGCGGGGACAGATCGAAACAGTGGCCCATTTGCCGCACGACCGGCGACGCGCCGGAATACGAAAAGCGCCACGCGAATTTATCGGTTACTCCAACTTACTGATGATCGGCGTGTTCCGGCGGGAGGTGCCGGTCACGCGGCCGTGCCCGGGGCAGGCTCGCTCTGTGGGTCGGAGCAAGCGCGTGGAAGAGGGAGCATGTACATGAGACCTGGCGACCGGACTGGATCCCGGCTCGGACCCCTGCCCCGTCGAGCCAGGCAGCGGACCGGCGGCACGATGGCCTCGCTCGCGCTGGTCCTGGTGGCTGCAGTGGTCAGTCCGGCTGCCTCCGCGGCTCAGGACACAGGCGAACGTGTGAGCGCGTCGAGCAGCACGGACGGCGGAGAGGGCAAGTGCGAGGACTCGTCGCACCACACCGGCAAGGACAACTGCAAGCGGGGAGCGACGGGTGCGACCGGACCGACCGGTCCGACGGGACCGGTCGGACCGACGGGTGCAACCGGACCGACCGGGGCCACGGGTCCCACCGGTCCCACGGGAGAAGCAGGAGTTTCCGGATACGAGATCGTTTCGCAGCCCCTCTCTGTTCTCGCCGGGAACAACCTTGTCAACATCAACGTCCCCTGCCCGGCGGGCAAAAGGGTGGTCGGCGGCGGATTGGTTGCGAATTTCCCCTATTCAACGCACTTCTCGGTGTACGAAAGCGGACCGAATCCAGGGGGAACCGGCTGGGTCGCAGGTGCGAACAATGTCGAGGGTAATATCACTCAGGCTTTCACGGTCTTCGCCGTTTGCGTCAACGCGACCTGAGGCCGCCCCGCATGAGCAGGACTTCGTCGTTCTCGTGATCGGCGCGGAATGATCACGTGAGTCCTGGGGCGGCCGGCGGCCGGGTCATGTCCCGCCCGTGGTGGTGCGGGCCTCGGCGATGTTCTCCCATCCGGCCAGACGGAGTGCGCCGATGGCCAGGTCCCTCAGGTCGCATCGAAGCACACGCCTCGGCCCACGGGTTCACTCGTGCCTGTCATGGCCGCCCGGGCCTTGGCCATGGCCGTGGCGGCCGGCTGTACGGAAGGAAGCCCCGCTGCGGTGCCGAAGCCGGCCACCCACGCCGGGGGCATTCGCGGCCGTCGCCTGCTCGGGGGGCACCGGCTCACGTCGCGATCCTGGTGGGGCCGCCCGCGGTACGAAGGCACCCGGGACGTCCCGGCGCCCGATCGGCCGAACAAGATCACCTGCGTGCGGACCCACGCCGGCTCGCCCCGAAGACGGATCGGCGACGCGCTCACGGGACACCGGGAGCGATTGTCTGCCAGGTCCCGGTCCGATAACTGCCCTCCCTGTGACCCCAGATGTGACGGTAGAGTCACCGACGACCAACACTTGAACATGTTCAATCCAAACGGGGAAGCTCCACGGGGAGGGGAAGCCCATGCGCACCGGAGCAAAAATCGCCATCGTGGGCGCAGTGTTCACCGTCGCCGCCGGCGGTGTCGGATACGCCGGCTACACCATGGTGGGCGACATGATGGACGGCGACGACGACTCGAAGGCGTCCACCGTCTCGTACAGGAGATCCGGGCCGCCGGACGCCACGGAGATCGACCGGACGGCGAAGGACTTCCTCGCCGCCTGGGCACGGGGGGACGTGGACCGGGCCGCGAGGCTGACCAACAACAAGGAGGCGGCCGGAGGTTACGTCGGAGGCTTCCGTTCCGAGGCGCACATCGACAAGGTCACCATCATCCCGGGCAAGGCCACCGGGTCCAAGGTGCCGTTCACGGTCCAGGGGGTCGTCTCGTACGACGGCCGGACCGCGCCCCTGAAGTACAGCTCCGAACTGACCGTGGTGCGCGGACTGACCACCGGCGCACCGCTCGTCGACTGGCAGCCGGCCGTCGTCCACCCGGAGTTGGGGACCGGAGAGACCCTGGTCACCGGCGAGGCGTCCGCGCCGCCCATCACCGCCGTCGACCGCGCCGGCCGCGAACTGGCCAAGGAGACGTACCCGTCCCTCGGGCCGGTGCTGGACGCCCTGCGCGAGAGGTTCGGCAACAGCGCGGGCGGCGAGCCCGGCGTCGAGCTGATGATCAAGAGCAAGGACGAGACCGGCGGCAAGCCCGACCGGACGCTCGTCACCCTCGTCAAAGGGCAGCCCGGCAAGCTGAGGACGACGCTCGACGCCGGTGTCCAGGCGGCGGCGGAGAAGGCGGTGGCCGGACACAAGGAGGCCTCCGTCGTCGCGGTGAAGCCCAGTACTGGCGAGATCCTGGCGGTGGCCAACCACCGCTCCGACTCCTTCAACGCGGCGATGCTCGGCAAGATGGCTCCCGGCTCCACCATGAAGATCGTCACCGCCGCGATGCTCCTGGAGAAGGGGCTGGCCGCCGCGGACAAGCCCGCCGAATGCCCGAAGACGGCGTCCTGGGGCGGCCGCGACTTCCGCAACCTCGACGGCTTCTCCATCGAGGGCGGAACGTTCGCGCAGAGCTTCGCCCGTTCCTGCAACACCGCGTTCATCAAGCTGATCGACGACACCAAGGACGAGGAGGCGCTGACCAAGGAGGCCCAGGAGGTCTTCGGCATCGGCCTGGACTGGAAGACCGGGGTCGCCTCCTTCGACGGCAGCGTGCCCGCCGCCTCCGGCGCGAACGCGGCCGCCGCGTACATCGGCCAGGGCCAGGTCCAGATGAACCCCCTGACCATGGCGTCCGTGACCGCCACCGCCAAGGCGGGGGTCTTCCGGCAGCCCGTCCTGGTCCCGCCGGGCACCGACGACCGTTCCCCGGTCACCGCACCGCGCCGGCTGCCCGGCGCCGTGGCCGGCCAGCTCCGCGACATGATGCGTCTCACCGCGAGGAGCGGCACCGGCGCGTCCTCGATGTCCGGCCTCGGCGGCGACGTCGGCGCCAAGACCGGGTCCGCGGAGGTCGACGGCCAGGCCACGTCCGACAGCTGGTTCGCCGCCTTCCGCAACGACGTCGCCGCGGCCGCGGTCGTCCAGTCGGGCGGCCACGGCGGGGACGCGGCGGGCCCGGTGGTGGCGGCGGTCCTCCGTGCGGGCTGAACCGGGTCCGCCCGGCGGCGTGCGCACGCCGCCGCCCGACGCGGTTCGGGTCCCGATGCGCGGTGGGCGCGGGGCCGCGAGGGTCACGGACGTCGTGGGCGGCCGGCCGTCCCACGGGCGGGCGTCGCGGCGCCCGCCCGCCGGGGCGCCGGCCGCCCGGCCGGCCCGGTGATATGACGCCGCTCGTCGTCGCGGCCGTGCTGGCGGCCGCGATCACCCACGCCGCCTGGAACGCGCTCGCGCACGCCATCAAGGACCAGCTCATCGCGTTCACCCTGATATCCGGCGGCGGGGCCGCGATCTGCGCGGTCCTCGTCTGCTTCGTCCCGGTGCCTGCGGCCGGTGCCTGGCCGTACCTGATCGCCTCCGTCGTCCTGCACGTCGGCTACCAGGCGCTGCTCATGCGCTCGTTCAGCCTGGGCGACTTCGGCCAGATGTACCCGATCGCCCGCGGTACGGCGCCGCTGGTGGTGACGTTCGCGGCGACGGTGTTCGTCGGCGAGACCCCGGACCCGTGGCAGACCGCCGGTGTCGCAGTGGCCTCCGCGGGGCTGGTCGGCGTGGCACTGTGGGGCGTCCTCCCGCTCGGCCGGCCCGCCCGGACCGCGGGCCCGGGAACCCGCAGGCTCCCTCAGGCACCCGCGCTCCTGGCGGCACTCGCCACGGGCCTGTCCATCGCGGTCTACACGGTCGTGGACGGCGTGGGCGTACGGGCCTCCGGCAGCGTCCTCGGGTACACGGTCTGGCTGCTCGTGCTCCAGGGGATCGCCATCCCCGCGTACACCCTGTACCGGTACGGCCGCGCCCTGCCCGCGATGCTCCGGCCGCACGCGGAGCGCGGCCTGCTCGGTGCCGCGATGGCCATGTCGGCGTACGCCCTGGTGCTCTGGGCGCAGACCCGCGCCCCGCTCGCACCGGTGGCGGCACTGCGGGAATCGTCGGTCCTGGCGGGTGCGGCCATCGGCACGTTCCTCCTGAAGGAACGATTCGGCGGGCCGCGGATCGCCGCGTCCGCGTTCATGGTGCTGGGCATCGCGCTGATGCTCGTACCGAGCTGATGTCCGTACGGATCCGATGCCCGTACGCCCCGATGCCCGTCCCTCGCCGATGCCCGTACGGATCCGATGCGGGCCCGGGTGCCCGGTGGCCGCAGGGCCGGCTTCGACTCCGGCTCCGGCTTCGACCCCGGCTCCGGCTCCGGACGGACATCCGGTCCGGTCCTGCCTCCCCGCTACCCGACCGCGGACCGCACCGCGCGCACCAGTGCCTGTGCACGCGGGTCGGCGGTGACGCCCTTCTGCATTCCGTTGGTGACGTAGCCGAAGGCGATGCCCGACTCGGGGTCGGCGAAGGCAAGCGATCCGCCGCGGCCGGGGTGGCCGAAGGAGCCCGGCGCGAGGAGCGGCGACGCGGGACCGTGGAGCATGAAGCCGAGGCCGAAGCGGGTGTTCACGACGAGGACGCGGTCGGGCCCGGAGGACTCCTCGGCGCGGGCCAGTCCGAGGGTCTCCGGCGTGAACAGCCGGTGCCCGTCGACGGGGCCGATCATCGCGGCGTAGCAGCGGGCCAGCGCGCGGGCCGTGGCGATGCCGTTGGACGCGGGCAGCTCGGCGGCCCGGTAGGCGGGGGCGTTCTCGTCCGGGGCGGGGTCTATCGCCGCGAACGCACGGCGGGTCACGGACCCGGGGTCCCGGTACGCCTCGACGACGGACGGCTTGGGCCGGAGCTTGAGGCCCGGGTCGGCGGGCGGCGTCTCGACCGGGCCGATCCGGCCGACCCGGTGGGCCTCCTCCTCCGGCAGGCCTATCCACAGGTCGAGGCCGAGCGGACCGGCCACCTCCTCCGCGACCAGGCGGCCGATGCCGTGCCCGACGATGCGGCGGACCAGTTCGCCGAGGAGCCAGCTGTAGGTCTGCGCGTGGTAGCCGTGCGCGGCACCGGGCTCCCAGAGGGGCTGCTGGGCGGCGACGGCCCGTGCGCCGAGTACGGGGTCTGCGGCCTCGGCGGCGGTCAGCGGCCGGTCCAGTACGGGAACCCCGGCCCGGTGGCCGAGCAGATGGCGGACCAGCACGCGTTCCTTGCCGCCCGTCTTGAACTCGGGCCAGTAGGTGCCGACGGGGGCGTCCAGGTCGAGCCGTCCGCGCTGGTGCAGCACCAGCAGCGCGGCCGCCGCGACGCCCTTGGTGGCGGAGCGCACGATCTGCGCGGTGCCGGCCGCCCAGGGTTCGCCGCCGTCGGCGTCCTCGGTGCCGCCCCAGAGGTCGACGACCTTGCGGCCGTGCCGGTAGACCGTGACGGCGGCGCCGCGCTCGCCGCGCAGTTCGAAGTTGCGTGCGAAGGCTTCGCCGACCGCCTCGAACCCGGACTCCGCCGTCCCCTGTACCGCGACCACTGTGTGCTCCCGCTGCTCGTCCGCGCCCCTGTGGCGCCCTTCCATGGTGCAGGGCATCCGTCGTGTCCCCGCGTGCGGGGCTCGGCGGGCGCGACGAGGGGGCCGCGACGAGGGGCGGCGGCCGCGCCGGGCCCAGCCCACGGTCAGCCGTTCCTCGTCGAGGACCCCGTCGGCCGTTCCCCGTCACAGGCCCGTCAGCAGTTCCCGGACCCGTCAGCCGTTCCCCGTCACGGCCCGCGGGGCCACCGACCGCGGGTCGAAGCCGAACGGCAGCTCCAGCCGGTGGGCCCGCATGGTCTCCTCGTCGGACAGCAGCGTGGCGGTGGGGCCGTCCGCAGCGATGACGCCCTCGCTGAGGATCACCGAGCGCGGGCACAGCTCCAGGGCGTACGGCAGGTCGTGCGTGACCATCAGCACGGTGACGTCCAACGACCTCAGGATGTCGGCGAGTTCGCGACGGGAGGCGGGGTCGAGGTTCGAGGACGGCTCGTCGAGGACGAGGATCTCGGGTTCCATGGCGAGGACGGTCGCGACCGCGACCCGGCGGCGCTGCCCGAAGGACAGGTGGTGCGGGGGCCGGTCGGCGTACTCGGCCATGCCGACCTTGTCGAGGGCGGCCCGGACCCGCGCCTCCAGTTCCGCGCCGCGCAGTCCGGATGCCGCCGGTCCGAAGGCGACGTCCTCCCGCACGGTGGGCATGAACAGCTGGTCGTCCGGGTCCTGGAAGACGATGCCGACCCGGCGCCGGATCTCGGCGAGGTGCTGCCGGGCGACCGGCAGCCCGGCGACCTTCACGGTGCCGACGCCGCCGCCGAGGATGCCGTTCAGGTGCAGGACGAGGGTGGTCTTGCCCGCGCCGTTCGGGCCGAGCAGGGCGACCCGCTCCCGGCGGCCGACGGTCAGGTCGACACCGAACAGGGCCTGGTGGCCGTCGGGGTAGGCGTAGGCGAGCCCGGACACCTCCAGCGAGGGGGGCTGCGGGGCGGGCGTTCCGGTCGTGGGGGACGCGGAGGTCGACGAGGACATGGAGGTCACAGGAGCCATCCCAGCAGACAGACGAAGGCGGCGGTGAACGGGGGCGCGGCGGCGTACGACCACTGGGCGCGGGTCGCGGCCGTGTCGTCGAGGACGGGCATGGTGCCGGCGTAGCCCCGGCTGAGCATCGCCAGGTGGACGCGTTCGCCGCGCTCGTAGGAGCGGATGAACAGGGCGCCGGCGGACTTGGCGAGGACGCCCCAGTGCCGCGGCCCGCGCGCCTCGAAGCCGCGTGAGCGCCGGGCGACGGACATGCGCCGCATCTCGCCGGTGATCACATCGCCGTACCTGATCATGAAGGAGGCGATCTGGACCAGCAGCGGGGGCATCCTCAGCCGCTGGAGGCCGAGCAGCAGGGCGCGCATCTCGGTGGTGGAGGCGAGGATCACCGATGCGGCGACCCCGAGGGTGCCCTTGGCGAGCACGTTCCAGGCACCCCAGAGTCCGGGCACGCTGACCGTCAGTCCGAGCAGTTCGGTCTGCTCACCGGGCACGACGAACGGCATCAGCACCGCGAACGCCACGAAGGGCACCTCGATCAGCAGCCGCTTCAGGAGGAAGCCCACAGGGATGCGGGCCACGGCGGCGACCGCTGCCAGCAGCACCGCGTACAGACCGAACGCCCAGACGGCCTCTCGGGGCGTGGAGACGACCGCCACGACGAAGCAGAGGACAGCGGCGATCTTGCAGTGTGCCGGAAGCATGTGCACCGGCGAGTGCCCGTGCCGGTAGAGCCTGTGCGCGTGGCCGGCGCCCACGGTCAGGCCGCTTCCGCAGCGGTCTCGGCCTTGGCCGCCGGCTGTGTCCGGCGGCGCACCGCCCAGAAGAGGCCGCTGCCCACGGCGAGGGTGGCGCCGACGCCGATGGTGCCGGCGAGGCCGCCGGACAGCCGGGCGTCGGTGATGTCCCGGACGCCGTAGTCGGCGAGGGGCGAGCCGGCGGCGGCGTGCTCCTGGACGTTCCTGTCGAAGCCCTTGTCGGCGGCGACCTTCTCCAGTCCGTCGGGGCTGGCGGAGGCATAGAAGGAGACGAAGCCGGCGAGCAGCAGCGAGGTGGCGAGGCCGGCCACCCAGACCTTCCGGGCCGGGCGGGGGGCCGCGGGCGAGGCCGCCGGAGCCGCGTCGACGAGCTCGCCGCCGACCCGCAGCTTGAGCGGCGCGGACAGACCGCGGGCGCCGTACACCAGGTCGGGCCGGACGGCGAGGACGGCACCCACGGTGAGTGCGGTGATCGTGGCCTCGCCGGCACCGATCAGGGTGTGGACGCCGACCATGGCGGTGAGGACCTTGCCGATGGGGACGTCCGTGGTGCCGCCGAGCGCGTACAGCAGGGTGAACGAGGCGGCCGAGGCCGGCACCGAGACGAGCGCGGCGACGAAGGTCGCCGCGGTCACCGAACGGCGGGACTTCGGCAGCACCTTGACCAGGCCGCGGAACAGCGCGTACGCGACGAGGACGGTCACCACGCCCATGACGGTGATGTTCACGCCAAGCGCGGTGAGACCGCCGTCGGCGAAGAGGATGCCCTGCATCAGCAGGACGACGGAGATGACCAGGACGCCGGTGTACGGGCCGACGAGTATTGCGGCGAGGGCGCCGCCGAGCAGATGCCCGCTGGTGCCGGCGGCGACGGGGAAGTTCAGCATCTGTACCGCGAAGACGAACGCCGCGACCAGACCGGCGAGCGGCGCGGTCCGGTCTCCTCCGAGGTCTCCGGCGGGCGACGCTCCCCCGAGCTCCCTGCGTGCTCCGCGCAGGCTGATCGCGACGGCGCCGACGGCGAGGGCTCCGGCTGCGACGGACACGGGTGCGTCGATGAATCCGTCGGGCACATGCATGGCGGGCTCCGCTTTCACGCAGGATGGTTAACCGCTCGATAATAGGGCCCTCTTGCGAACTATTTGCAAGAGCGCGAGCAGCACAACACGCGCGGAGCGCCACGAGACGGCGAGGCACGAACCCCCCGCGCGACAGCGGCTCCTGTCGCCGCCGCGGCCGCACTCGCCCGGCATGGAATATGCGGGGGATGTGTAATACGGCAAATATGGGACATTGGATAACGAAACAAGCGAGTGGGAGGAGCCGTCAGATGACCCCCGCCGTCCAGCAGCACATACAGGCCCGCATCGTCGCCGACGCCCCGCTCAACCGGCCGATCCCGGTCGCCCTGCGCTACGACCCGGACGGTGATCCCGGCTCGGTGCACGTGGCCCTGCCGGGCGGCACCGAATGGATCTTCCCCCGCACACTGCTCGAAACCGGACTGCGCAGCCCCGCCCGCAGCGGTGACGTGGGGGTCTGGCCGTGCGGCCGGGTGCAGACGGTCCTGGAGTTCCACACCCCGCAGGGCGTGGCGATGGTCCAGCTCGACACCGCGCCCCTGATCCGTTTCCTGCGCCGCACCTACGCGCCCGTCCCCACGGCTGCGCCCGCCCGCCGGTGAGCACGGGGCCGGTCCCCCGTGCCGCTCGCACGGGGGACCGCCCCTCTCTCCCCTGTCCGGCCGGTCCCCACCGGCCGGACCACCGGGGCGCACCCGCTCAGCGGGCCCCGGATTCCTCATGTCTCGAAATGTTCCGGCCGACTGCCGGGTGACTCGGGTCGTGTCCCGAGCGACTCGGCTCAGGCCGCGGCCCGAGTGGCTCCGGAGCGGCCCAGGCCGCGGCCCGAGTGACTCCCGGGTGAATCAGGCCATGCCCCGAGTGGCTCCGGAGCGGTTCAGGCGCGCACCAGCTCCCGCTCGCCCGCCGGGTCGTCACCGGCGGAACGGTCTCCGTCGCGGTCCTCACCCGACGGCCCGGCGTCCTCGCCCAGGGCCTTGCGCAGTCCCTCGCCCTCGACGTCGACGTTCGGCAGGATCCGGTCGAGCCACCGGGGCAGCCACCAGGCGTGCCGGCCGAGCAGCGCGAGAACTGCGGGCACGATCGCCATGCGGACGACGAAGGCGTCGAAGAGGACTGCGACCGCGAGGCCGAAGCCGATCATCTTGACCATCTGCTCGCTGGAGCCGATGAACCCGGCGAACACCGCGATCATGATCACCGCTGCGGCGGTGACGACCCGTGCTCCGTGACGGAAGCCGGTCACCACGGCCTGGCCGGGCCGCTCCCCGTGGACGAAAGCCTCCCGCATCCGGGTGACGAGGAAGACCTCGTAGTCCATGGCGAGTCCGAAGACCACACCCACCATGAAGATCGGCATCATCGACATGACCGGCCCGGTCTGCTCGACACCGAACAGGTCGCCGAGCCAGCCCCACTGGAAGACCGCCACGACCGCGCCGAGGGCGGCGACGACGGAGAGCAGGAAGCCGAGGGCGGCCTTGAGCGGCACCAGCACCGAGCGGAAGACCACGGTCAGCAGCAGGAACGCGAGGCCGACGACGAGCGCCAGGTAGGGCACCAGGGCGTCGTTCATCCGCTGCGAGAAGTCGACGTTCATCGCGGTGGCGCCGGTGACCAGGACCTCGTCGCCGGTCTTGTCGCGGATCGCGTGGACGAGTTCCTCGGTGTCCGAGGAGCTGGGCTTGGACTCGGGGATGACGGTGATGGTGGCGGTGTCACCGGCCTTGTTGAGCGTGGCCGGGGTGACGTAGGCGACGTCGTCCAGGCCTGAGATCACCTTGGCGGTGCGGTCGGCGGCGGCCTTGGTGCCGCCACTGCCCTTGCCGTCCACGACGACCATCAGCGGGCCGTTGAAGCCGGGGCCGAAGCTGTCGGAGAGCAGGTCGTAGGCCTTGCGCTGGGTGGTGGAGAGGGGCTGGGAGCCGTCGTCGGGCAGGCCCATCTCGAGGGAGGCGGCCGGTACCGCGACGGCCCCGAGGCCGATGACGCCGACGAGGAGCACCGTCACCGGGCGGCGCAGTACGAACCGTGCCCAGCGGGTTCCCATGTTGGGCTTGCCGGCGTCCTCGCCGCTGCCGGACGCGCGGCCCTCCTCGACGGACACTCCGGCGCCGGACGCGCGGTCCTTCTCGACGGCCTGCTTGCGGGCCTTGCGGCCCAGCACGCGCCTGCCCGCGAAACCGAGCAGTGCGGGGATGAAGGTGAGGGCGATGAGGACGGCGATCACAACGGTGCCGGCGGCGGCGACGCCCATCTTGGTGAGCATCGGGATGTTGACGACGGCGAGGCCGACCAGGGCGATGACGACCGTGAGTCCGGCGAAGACGACCGCCGACCCCGCGGTGCCCACGGCCCGGCCCGCGGCGTCCTCGCGTTCACGGCCCTCGGCCAGCTCGGCGCGGTAGCGGGACACGATGAACAGGGCGTAGTCGATGCCGACCGCGAGACCGATCATCGTGGCGAGCGTCGCGGTGGTGGAGCCGAGGTCCAGGACGTCGGCCAGTGCGGCAATGGTGGAGACGCCGATGCCGACACCGATGATCGCGGTGAGCAGCGGAAGCCCGGCGGCGACCAGGGAGCCGAAGGTGATGACCAGGACCACGGCGGCGACGGCCACCCCGACGATCTCACCGGATCCCGTCTCGGGTACGGACTGGAGGGCGTCACCGCCGATCTCCACCGTGAGTCCCTTGTCGCGCGCCTTCTTGCCGGTGTCCTTGAGGGCGTCCCGGGTCTCGTCGGTCAGCTCCATCGCGTTGACCTTGTAGGAGACCTGGATGTAGACGGTCGAGGCGTCCTTGCTGATCGCCTGCGCCGCGTACGGGTCGACGACCGCGACGACCTGGTCGGATCCCTTCTTCAGCTCGCGGGCGACCTCGTCGACCTGGGCCTTGTTGGCCGGGTCGGTCATCTTCCGGCCCGCGGGGGCCTTGAAGACGACCCGGGCGGTGGCGCCGTCGGCGCCCGATCCGGGGAAGCGCTCCTCGAGCAGGTCGAAGGCCTTCTGCGCCTCGGTGCCCGGCATGGAGAAGGAGCTGGAGGTGGCTTTGGACGCGGAGGCGGCGCCGACGCCGGCGACCGCGAGCAGCAGTACCCACACGAAGGAGACGAGCAGGCGGCGCCTGAAGGCGAACCGGCCGAGCCGGTAGAGGAAGGTGGCCACGGAGGCGTACTCCGATCAGGTCGTTGGGACAACAGGGCAGGAATGACCAGCCCGACGACGTGAGCGGTGCGCGTCAGGTGGGACTTTGCGGGTGGTGCGCTGGTGGGCGGCCGCGCTTGCGTGCGCTGCGCCTTGCGCGTGTTGCGCCTTGCGTGTGTTGCGCTTCCCGGTGGCGCTTCTCAGCGGCGCCTGTCGGTGTTCCGCTGGGGTGTGGTGCCTGTGGGGAAGGGATCAGACGCCGAGGGCGGGGAGGATCACGGCGTCGATGTAGTCGCGGAGGAAGCCCTGGGTCATGGGCTCGTCCTGGATCAACGGATGGGCGACGAAGGCACCGACGAGCATGTGGGACATGTACGCCAGCGCGGGGTTGTCCGCGGAGATCTCACCGCGGTCGACGGCCCGCTTGAGGAGGACGTCGAGGCCGGTCATCTCCGGCTCGATGAACAGCTCGCGCAGCGCCCGCAGCAGGTCGGGGTTCTCGTGGACGGCTCGGGTGAGACCGCGCATCAGGGCGGTGTCCCGCTCCATACGGCAGTCGTCCGAGCGCGCCACCATCTCGTGGATGTCGCCGCGCAGGCTGCCGGTGTCGATCTCGGAGACGTCCACCGGCGTGCTGTTCCGCAGTGCCGTGGCGACCAGCTCCGGCTTGCTCCCCCACTGGCGGTAGAGGGTGGCCTTGCTGGAACGGGTCCGGGCGGCGACGGCATCCATGGTGAGGGCGTCGTAGCCGACCTCGCGCAGCAGGTCGAGCACGGCTTCGTACAGCTCTGCCTCGCGTTCCGACGTGAGTCTGCCGCGTGCCATGCCGTTCTCCATCCGAACGAAACGGTTTCGTACACCTCGAAGGTACCCCCGCTCACCGCAGCACGCAACGAAACGAAACCGTTTCGTACGTGTTCTGGGTCACCGTGCGCCGCGAGCACGGCGCCGGCACGACTTCCGCGCCCCTCGCACCACTGCCTTCGCGCCCCGGCGCGGATCGATGGCCCAGCACGAGTTGCCGCGCCCCCCTGGCGCGGAAAGCATTGTGGAGTGAGTGACGACGTCGCGTATCTCCGTTTCCCGCACCTTCACGAGGACTTGCTGTGCTTCGCCGCCGAGGACGATCTGTGGGTCGCACCGCTCGTCCCCGCAGGCCACCGTCCCGGCCGGGCATGGCGGCTGACCGTCGACCGCACGCGGGTCAGTCATCCCCGGTTCTCCCCGGACGGCACCCGCATCGCCTACACGACCTGGCGCAGCCTCGACCCGGAGATCCACCTCGCACCGGTCGAGGGCGGACCCACCGGCAGGCTCACCTACTGGGGCTCCACCGACACCCGGGTGTGCGGCTGGGACCCGGACGGCAACATCCTGGCCGTCGCCTCGCACGGCCAGCCGTTCTCCCACTTCTCCTGGGCCTACAAGGTGCCCACCGACGGCAGCCCCGGCGGCCGGCTCCCCTGGGGCCCCTGCTCCGACATCCAGGTCGCCGACGTCGACGGCGAGCACCGCACCCTGCTGCTCACCGGCAAGCCGCCGCACGAGCCCGCCGCCTGGAAGCGCTATCGCGGCGGGGCCACCGGCCGGCTCTGGCTGCACGGCAGGCGACTGCTCCCCGACATCGGCGGCCACGTCGACTGCCCGATGTTCGTCGGCGGCCGCATCGCGTTCCTCTCCGACCACGAAGGCGTCGGCAACCTCTACTCCTGCCTGCCCGACGGCAGCGGTCTCCGCCGCCACACCGACCACGACGAGTTCTACGCCCGGCACGCCTCCAGCGACGGCCACCGGGTCGTCTACCAGTGCGCGGGGGACCTCTGGATCGTGGACGACCTCGGCACCGACTCCGAACCCCGCAGGCTGGACGTCCGGCTCGGCGGCCCGCGCGCCGGCCGGCGCAGCTACCAGGTGCCGGCTGCCAGCAACGTCGACGCCATCTCCGTCGACGCCACGGGCCGGGCCAGCGCCGTCACCGTGCGCGGCAGCCTGTACTGGCTGACCCACCGCGACGGGCCCGCCCGGACCATCGCCGACACGCCGGGCGTACGGGTGCGGCTGCCCGAGATGCTCGGCGCCGGCGGCCAGGTCGCCTACGTCACGGACGCGGAGGGCGAGGACGCGATCGAGATCGCCTACCTCCCGCGGGCCACCGGGGACCGCGAGCCGCGCAGGCTCGCCGCGGGGGAACTCGGCCGGGTCCACGAGATGGTCGCCGACCCCGAGGGCGAACGCCTCGCGATCGCCTCCCACGACGGCCGGCTGCTGCTCCTCAACGCCAGCGAGGACTCCACAGGCGAGGTCACCGAACTGATCCGGTCCATCAACGGCCCCGTCCGCGACCTGGCGTTCTCCCCCGACGGCGCCTGGCTGACGTGGTCGCACCCCGGGATCGGACGGACCCTGCGGCAGATCAAGATGGCCCGTATCAAGGACCGCACCATCGTCGACGTCACCAACGGCCGCTTCGAGGACGAGAACCCGGTCTTCACCCGCGACGGACGCTATCTGGCCTTCCTGTCCTGGCGCGGCTTCGACCCGGTGTACGACGTGCACACCGGCGACCTGTCGTTCCCGCTGGGCTGCCGCCCCTACCTCGTACCCCTGTCGTCGGCGACGCCGTCGCCGTTCGCCCTGCTGCCGGACGGCCGGCCCGCGGCCGGCGGGCGGGACCCGGAGGACGAGGACGAGGGCGAGGGCACCGTGACCGTGGAGGTCGAGGGGCTGGAGAGCCGCGTCACGCCCATCCCGGTCGCCGCGTCCAAGTACTCGGCGCTGCGCCCGGTGAGCGGCGGCGGGCTGGTGTGGCTGCGCTGGCCGATCTCGGGCGCACTCGGCGAGACGTTCGCCAATCCGGCCGACACCACCGGCCGGCCGACCCTCGAGCACTACGACATCACCAAGGCGCGCCGGACCGAACTCGTGGGCCACCTCGACTGGTTCGCCGTCAGCGGCGACGGGACCCGGCTGGTCGTCGTCGACGAGGGCGATCTGCGGGCCGTACCGGCGACGGAGAGCGGCGACAGCGACTCGACGGTCTACCTGGACCTGCGCCGCATCATGCACGAGGTCGACCCGGGGTCCGAGTGGCGCCAGGCGTACGACGAGGCGGGACGGATCATCCGCTCCTACTTCTGGGACCCGGGCATGTGCGGCATCGACTGGGACGCGGTACTGGATCAGTACCGGCCGCTGGTCGAACGGGTCGCCTCCCCCGACGAGTTCGCCGATCTGCTGCGCGAGGCGCTCGGCGAGCTCGGCACCTCCCACGCGTACGTCTCACCCGCCCGCCGGAACGAGGGGCCGCCGCACTACCAGCGGGCCCTCGGCCTGCTCGGCGCCAACTTCGTGTGCCGGGACGGCGCGTGGACCATCAGCCGGATCCTTCCCGGCGACTCCTCCGACTCCAAGGCCAGGTCGCCCCTGGCGGGCACCGGCATCCGGGAGGGAGCCGTCCTCACCCATGTGGACGGCCGCCCGGTCGACCCGGTCACCGGCCCGTACCCGCTGCTGGCGGGGTCGGGCGGCACGACCGTCGAGCTGACGTTCCGGCCCGCCGAGGGCGAGGGGCGGTCCCGGCGGGTCGCCGTGGTCCCGCTGATCGACGAACGGCCGCTGCGCTACCAGGACTGGGTCGCCAAACGCCGTGAGGTCGTCCGGGAGCTGAGCGGCGGCAAGTGCGGCTATCTGCACATCCCCGACATGGGCGGCTCCGGCTGGGCCCAGTTCAACCGGGACGTGCGGCTGGAGGTGTCGCGGCCGTCGCTGCTGGTGGACGTGCGCGGCAACGCCGGCGGCAACATCAGCGAGCTCGTCGTCGAGAAACTGACCCGGAAGATCATCGGCTGGGACCTCACCCGGGACGCCCAGCCCGTCTCGTACACCTCCAACGCACCGCGCGGACCGATCGTGGCGCTCGCCGACGAGGCGACCTCGTCCGACGGTGACATGATCACCGCGGCGTTCCGGGTGCTGGGGCTGGGCCCGGTCGTGGGCCAGCGGACCTGGGGCGGGGTGGTGGGCATGACCGGACGCCACCGGCTCGGCGACGGCACGGTGATCACCGTGCCGATGAACGCCGCCTGGTTCGACGCCTACGGCTGGTCCGTCGAGAACCACGGCGTCGCACCGGACATCGAGTCCGAACGGACGCCACTGGACTGGGCCGAGGGCAAGCGCACCGACCTGGAGACCGCGGTGCAGGTGGCGGTCGACCTGTTGAACCGCCATCCGGCCGCCGACCCGCCCGGCCTCGCGAACGTCCCCGACCGGCGCCGGCCCAAACTGCCACCGCGGCCCTGACGGGGTTCCGGTCGGGGACGGGGTCTCTCTCGGACGGGGGCTGCCTCAGGCTCTTGGGCCTGGGCGGGTCAGGCTCTTGGGCTTGGGCGGGCCGCATGGCCTCACGGTCCAACCGTCGACCGGTCACGCCCTGTCGACACGCTCAACGCAAGGAAGGGGCGCGTCCCTTGAGGAACGCGCCCCTTCGTCACCGAACCGGCACGGCGTCAGATGTCGTAGTCCGTGTCCTGGCGCTCCTGCTCCTGCTGGCGCCGGCGCTGCTCGTCCATCTCCGGGGAGCGCTCGTCTCCGCGCCGCTGCTTGCGCTGCTGGCCGCGCTGCGGCTGGGGCTCGCTCTTGGAGCCCTGCATCCGCTGCCTGGACTGCTGCTGCTTGTTCTCGTGCGCCGGGTTCTGCTGCTTCTCCGACATGCCCATGCTGGCTCACTCCTAAGGGGTGATCGGGGGATTGGGCCTCGACCAGACTGACACGGCCGGACACAAGCCGCATGTCGGACAGTCACTCCCCGTAACGCCATTCCGGTCGCCTGTCGGCCGCCGCCGCTACCGCCTTCGCGCGCCCCCGGACGAGCCACCGGTACGCTCCTTCTCGTCGGCCGCGCCGCCGGCGCCCACGAGGCCCTTCGCGACGGCCCCGAGCCGCGGCTCGAACCGCCGCATCTCGCGCTGCCCCACGGTCGCGATGATCCCCGGGAGATACCCGCGCACCGACTGCATACCGCGCAGCCACCACTGGCCGTAGACATGGGCGGACCGCCGCTCGATGCCCGCGACGATCCGGTCGACGGAGGGGCCCAGCGGGTACGTACGGTTCGAAGGCCACGGCAGCCGTTGCCGCAACTCCCGCATCACACCGTCCAGATCGGCGCCGCGCACCATGTCGGTGTCGGTCCAGCTGAGGTAGCCGACGCCGACCTTGACGCCCTTGTGCGCGACCTCGGCCCGCAGACTGTGCGCGAACGCCTCGACTCCCGACTTCGACGCGCAGTACGCCGTCATCATCGGCGCCGGAACGATCGCGGCGAGCGAGGCGATCTGCAGGAAGTAGCCCCGGCTCTCGGCCAGTACCGGCAGGAACGCCCGGGCCGTGACCGCGCCCCCGATCAGATTGACCTCGATGACGCGCCGCCAGGCACCCGGGTCCGAGTCCGCGAACGGGCCGCCGGCCGCGACACCGGCGTTGGCCACCACGATGTCGACCTTGCCGAACCGCTCCTTGACCTCGCGGGCGACCCGCCCCATCGCCTCGTCGTCGGTGACGTCCGCGAACCAGTGCTCGCAGTCGGTGTGCAGCCGCGACGCGACCCGCTTCAGCTCCTCCGGCTCCAGGCCGACCAGCGCCACCTTGGCGCCGCGCGCGGACAACTTGCGGGCGAGCTGCTCGCCCACGCCGCGTGCCGCGCCGGTGACGACCGCGACCTGGCCCTGCAGACTCGTCCGGCTCACAGTGTGCTCTCCTTGGGGGTGACGTCCGTCGTACCGTCGCCGTCCTCGGCGCCGGCAGCGGTGATGTAGGTGGCGGCCAGCTCGCGGATGACCTCGGTGACCGCCTCGGGGGCCTCCACCGGGGACATGTGCCCGACGCCCGTGAGCTCGGTCAGTCCGACGCAGCGCGGCAGCTCCGCCGCGAGGAACCGGCCGTGCACCGGCGGGGTGAGCCGGTCCGCCGTGCCCGCGATCACGGCGGTGGGCACCGTCAGCCGCCGTACGCCGGCGTCCAGGTCGAGTTCCCCGAGGACCCGTGACCATGCGACGCGTACCCCGCGCGGGCAGGCGTGCACGATACGGGCGCAGGCGTCGACGCGGTCGGGAGCCGTGCCCGGCCCCATCGTCGCGTACTTCAGGATCCGCTTCGAGACGGGCGTGACCGGTCCGAGCGGGGGACGCGCCCTGAGCACCGCCTCGGTGATGCGGGTGCGCAGTCGTCCGGCGCGCATCGGCAGCACCAGCGATTCGGCGGTCAGCCGCCTGCTGCCCGTGCTGCACAGCAGGACGGCCGCGGCGTGCTCGGTCACCTTCGGCCGGCCGGCCGCCGCCATCAGCGTCATCCCGCCCATGGAGTGTCCGGCGAGCACAGCCTGCTCCCCCGGTTCCAGGGCGGTGGCGAGCACGGCCTCCAGGTCGTCGGCGAGGGCGCCGATGCTGTAGCCGCCGGGCCCCACGACCGGGCTACGGCCGTGGCCGCGCTGGTCGTAGGCGATCACCCGGTGGTCGGCGGCCAGTTCTCTGGTCTGCGCGGCCCAGAAGGCGGTGGAGCAGGTCCAGCCGTGGGCCAGGACGACCGCCGGGGCGCCCGCGGGGCCGTGCACCTCGACGTGGATCCGCGCCCCGTCGGTGGAGACGGCGGTCAGGCGGGTCACGCGACCGTCTCCTGCTGCTCGTTCTCCCTCTGCCCGTTCTCTCTCTGCTCGCTCCCCGTCGGCTCGTCGGTGTGCCTCCCGCCGGCGGCCCCCTGAGCCGGAGCCCGGAGGACCGCGTACTCCGAGAGGTCGACCTCGCGGGTCATCCGGCGGAACTCCCCCGTCGTGCCCGGCCAGACGGTGGTGTTGCGGCCGTTCGCGTCCAGGTACCAGCTGGTGCAGCCGCCGGTGTTCCACACGGTCCGCTTCATCCGCTCCTGGACGCGCCGGTTCCAGGCCTGTACCGCGGACGGCCGGGCGTCGAGGGCGACGCGGCCGCCCAGCACACGGAGCTGCCGCAGGTAGTCGGCCATGTAGTTCAACTGGGACTCGATCATCAGGATCATCGAGGAGTTCCCGAGGCCGGTATTCGGGCCGATGATCGTCATCCAGTTGGGGAAGCCCGCCGCGCTCGCGCCGCGCAGCGCCTCCATGCCGTCCTTCCAGGCCTCGGCCAGCGTGACGCCCTCGGCGCCGACGACCCGTTCGGCGATCGGCATGTCGGTGACGTGGAACCCGGTGCCGAGGACGATCACGTCGGCCTCGGTCTCGGTCCCGTCGGCCGCGACCAGCGTCGAGCCGCGCACCTCCCCGAGCCCGGAGGCGACGACGTCCACATTGGGCTGCGCGAGCGCGGGGTAGTAATCGCTGGACAGCAGGATGCGCTTGCAGCCGATGCGGTACGACGGGGTGAGCTTCTCCCGCAGCACGGGATCCTTGATGGACTTGGCCATATTGGCCTTGGCCAGGCGCTCGATCATCCCGAGCTGGTCGGGGCGTTTGGTGAACGCGCCGACCTGGAGTTCCCGGATGCCCCACAGCAGTCCGCGGCGGACGGTCCCGGTGAAGGGCAGCTGCCGGTGCAACCAGCGTTCCGTACCGGTGATGGCCCGGTCCATCCGCGGCATGACCCAGGGCGGGGTGCGCTGGAACAGGGTCAGCTTCCTCGCCCGGGGCTGGACGGCGGGGACGATCTGGATCGCGGAGGCGCCGGTGCCGATCATCGCGACGCGCTTGCCCGTGAGGTCGTGGTCGTGGTCCCAGCGGGCGGAGTGGAAGACCTTTCCGGGGAACTCGGCGAGTCCCGGGATGTCGGGGATCTTCGGGTCGGAGAGCGGCCCGGTCGCGGAGACGACGACGTCGGCGGTGATCGTGCCCCCGGTCGTCTCGATCGTCCACCGCAGGGCCGCGGTATCCCAGCGCATCAGCGTGACTTCGTGGTGGAAGCGGATGTGCGGGCGCAGGCCGAAGGTGTCGGCGACGTGCTCCAGGTACGCGCGGATGTGCTCCTGTCCGGAGAAGGTGCGGGGCCAGTCCGGGTTGGGGGCGAAGGAGAACGAGTACAGGTGCGAGGGCACGTCGCAGGCGCACCCGGGATAGCTGTTGTCGCGCCAGGTCCCGCCCACGGACCCGGCCCGCTCCAGGACGACGAAGTCGGTGATGCCTTCGCGGCGCAGCCGGACGGCGGCGCCGAGGCCCCCGAAACCGGATCCGATCACCGCCACGCGAACATGCTCGTGCTGGGCCATGCCTGCGCCTCCTCATGACTCCGCCAGCAATCACTGGCGCGATTGGGAGAGTAGAGCAGGCGCGTACTCCTGGGTAGAGGTGCGGCGGGCCAAGTTACCGGCGGTACAACATAGGCTTCCCCTGTGGCAGATGGACCCGAGCACCGCGAGTACCGCATGGAGGAGCTGGCCAAGGAGGCCGGCATCACGGTGCGCACCCTGCGCTTCTACCGCGAGCGCGGACTGATCCCGCCGCCCCGGAAGGAGGGCAGGATCGCCTGGTACGACGACCGCCATCTGGCCCGGCTCCGCACGATCGCCGCGCTGCTGGAGCGCGGCCACACCCTCAGCGGGATCGCCGACCTCGCCGCAGCCTTCGAGAGCGGCCGCGACGTGGGGGCGGCCCTCGGCCTGGCGGTCCAGCCGAGCGAGGAGACGCCGATCCGGCTGACCCCGGAGGAGCTGGCCGACCGCTTCGCGGGCCAGGTCACCGCCGAGAACCTGGCCGCGGCCATGGACCTCGGCTATCTCACCGCCGACGGCGAGGAGATCGTCCATATCAGCCGTCGGCTGCTCGACGTCTCGGCGGCACTGGTCCGCGAGGGCGTTCCGCTCTCCGAGGTCCTGGCCGCGGGCCGCCGGGTCCGCGAACACGCCGACGCGCTCGCCGACCTCTTCGTCACGCTCGTCCGCACCCACTCCGCGGACGCCGAACGCCTGCGCCCCCTGGCGAAGAGCGTCGTCGACGCGGAGCTCTCCCTGGCCATGGACCGCAGACTCCGCGAGGAGAACTGAAGCGACGGAGCGACGTGGCGCACCGAATCGGCGGACTGAAGCGGCGGACCCAAGCGGCTGGCCGAAGCGGATGGCTGAAACGGACCGGGCGGAATCGCGGCGGCGCGCAGCCGGTTGTCAGAGGTTGTAGACCGCCGTGACGGGTGCATGGTCGCTCCAGCGCTCCGGGTGCGTGGCCGCCCTCTCGACCCAGGCCTTCACTGCGCGCTCGGCGAGCCCAGGGGTTGCCACGTGGTAGTCGATGCGCCATCCGGTGTCGTTGTCGAAGGCCCGCCCCCGGTACGACCACCAGGTGTACGGCCCCTCGACGTCCGGGTGCAGGGCGCGCACCACGTCGACGTAGCCCGCCTCGTCGAAGACCCGGGTGAGCCATGCGCGTTCCTCGGGCAGGAAGCCGGACTTCTTGGTGTTCAGCTTCCAGTTCTTGAGGTCGGCGGGCTGGTGTGCGATGTTCCAGTCGCCGCAGACCAGCACATGGCGGCCGTCGGCCGCGGCCCGCTCCCTGAGCCGTCCGAGGTAGGGCAGGAACTCGTCCAGGAAACGCGTCTTCTCGTCCTGGCGCTCGGTGCCGACGTCCCCGGACGGCAGGTAGAGGCTGGCGACCGTGACCCCGGGCAGATCGGCCTCCACATAGCGGCCGCTGCCGTCGAACTCGCTGCTGCCGAATCCGATCTGCACTCGCTCGGGCTCGCGCCGGGACAGCAGGCCGACCCCCGCGCGGCCCTTGGCCGCCGCAGGGGCGTAGACGGTGTACCAGCCGTCCGGGCGCCGGACCTCCTCGGGCAGCTGCTCGGGTTCGGCCCGCACCTCCTGGAGCAGGACCACGTCGGCCGTGGTGCCGGCGAGCCACTCGACGTAGCCTTTCTTGGCGGCGGCGCGCAGCCCGTTCACATTCGCGGTCGTCACAGTGAGCATCCCGGCACTTTACCGTCAGCCCCTATTCTGCATGAATGTACGATCTTTAGCATGAACATACGTCCACTCCGCTACAACCACCCCGACGCCGTCGAGCTGAACGACCAGGTGCAGCTGGAGTACGTCGAGCGCTACGGCGGCGGTGACGACACCCCGCTCGACCCCGCGATGTTCGACCCTCCGCACGGCCTCTACCTGATCGCCTACGACGACGGGTCCCGCCCGGTGGCCAGCGGCGGCTGGCGCACCCAGGACACCAACGGCGAGGGCTACTCCGACGGCGACGCCGAACTGAAGCGGATGTACGTGGTCCCCGAGGCCCGCGGTCTGGGCCTCGCGCGGCGCATCCTGGCCGCCCTGGAGGACGACGCGCGGGCGGCCGGCCGGACCCGGATGGTCCTGGAGACCGGCGTCCTGCAGCCGGAGGCCATGGCCCTGTACGAGTCGAGCGGCTACGAGCCGTGCGTGAAGTTCGGCTTCTACCGCGAGTACGAGGAGAGCCGCTGCTACGCCAAGCCGCTGTGACCCGGGCCGGGCACCTGGCCGAGGTGCCGGTCCCGGCCGAGGCGGCCGGGCCGGGTCGGCCCGAGCCGGGCAGCGGTGCTCCGGTCCGTACGGCGGCGGCCCGCCGGGAGCCGGTCAGGCCTCCGTGCGGTTGAGCGTGTTGCCGATGCGGCGCGGCGCCGCGAACACTCCGTACACCCAGCCGAGCAGCAGCATCAGGACCAGCACGGCGCAGACCGCGGGCCAGTCCATCACGACGGGGGCGCCGTGCGGCCAGATCCGCGCGGCGGTCAGTCCCCATCCGGTGGCGAGTCCGAGTACCGCCGCGAGCACCGCGATCGTCAGGGACTGCCAGACGACGATGCGGCGGATGGCACGCGGCGCCAGACCGACACGGTGCAGGCGCACGAGGTCGGGCCGCAGCTCCGTCGCCGAGGCGGTCACGACCACACCGAGCGTCGTCACCACGGCTGCGAGGGCGAGACCGAGCAGCAGGTACCACAGGCTCCGCGGGGGGCTCTCCGGGCCCGTCTCGATCCGTACGTCGGACATGACGACGTCGACCGGTTCCAGGACCTTCGCGAGCCGGTCCTCCAGGGCCCCGTCCGGGGAGCGGTCCGCCGGCGAGGCGATGACGGAGTAGTCCATCGTCACCGCACCGAGGGAACGGGCGGTGGCGGTGGTGACATATGCCACGGCCCGGGTGCGCGAGGTGGCGTCCACGGGGTCGGAGAGCACGGCGCCGCTCGTGTCGCGGCGTTTGTCCGGTCCGTCGCCGCCGGTGGGCAGGGACAGCGTGACACGGTCCCGGGCGATGTATTCCGGAGCCAGCACCAGGACCCGCCCCTGGGCGAGCGCCCGCTGCTCTCGGGGGGACCAGTCCCTGCCCGTCAGGGCCTTGAACTTGACCGCGGTGTCGACGACTTCGACGGGCTGTACCCGTCCGGTGAACTCGCCGCCCGACTGCGCGGCGATGCTCCAGCCCGGTGTGAGGGCCGGCGTCGTGGCGGCTTCGAGCAGGCGCTTCTCGACCAGGGTCGTACCGCGGACCACGGGAGTGCCCTCGGGGAAGGCCGTGGCCATCGCCTGTTCGACCATGCGGGGACTGCTTCCCGCGTACAGCAGGGCCTCGACCTGTCCCAGATGCCGGCTGCCCACGTAGGTGGCCCGCTCCTGGGCGGCGACGCTGGACAGTGTGCCGAGCACGCCCACCGTGACGGCGAGCGCCACGGAACCGATCACGATCGCCGATACGGGCCGACGCGGGTCACGGGCGAACGTCCTCAGGGCGATCCGCGCGCTGAGGGAGCGGTCGGCCAGGCGCGCGCATCCGCGCAACACGTCTCCGATCCGGGTGAGCGTGGCGGCGGCGAGGCACACGATCCCGGCGACGGCGGCGACGGCAGCGGTCTCCTCCTGCGACGCGACCCTCGCCAGGGCGATGCACAGCGCGGCGAGTCCGCACAGCACCGGAGCCCAGAGACGGGCCCGGCCGCCACCCCGCCGGGGGGTGGCACGGGCCCTGTCACGGGCGGGGAGTCCCGCCGGATGCTGCGAGGTCAGGACGGCGGCCGTGGCCGCGGCCGCGATGGACAGCAGGACGGTCAGCAAGCCCTCCGCGAGGAGCGGATCGTAGGGAGAGACATCGCGGTCCGTCAGGCGCGGCACCATGGGCCGCGCGGCGAATGCGAGCAGGCTGCCGGTGATCCACCCGACGGGCACGGCGATCGCACCGGCCGAGACCGCACCGGAGACGGCGGCGATCCGCAGGTCCCGGTCGGAGAAACCCAGACCGGAGAGGATCGCGAACTCGGAGCGGGTGCGCCGCATGCGCAGCGCGAACGCGCCCGCGGCGACCACACCGAGGACGACGACACCGGGGACCAGCAGCAGGGCCGGTTCGCGCTCGACCAGCGTGCGTCCGTCGGCGATTCCGGAACGGGTCTGCAGCAGCAGTTCGCGCCCGGTGACGATGTCCTGTGCGGCCGCGATCCGGCGTGCGTCGCCCGCTACGAGAAGGCCGTAGTCGGGAGGCATGACGTTGGTCGTGTCGCTGCCCGTCCTGGGCCACTGGCGCAGCTGGCCCGGGGCGGCGAGATAGTCGTAGGCGGCGTGCGCCTGCGGGTTCTCGACGAGGCCGACGATGCGGGCGGGAGCGTCGCGCTTCCATCGGTAGGGCAGGACGTCACCCAGGCCGAGGGAGAGGTCGGCGGCCAGAGCACCGCTCACCGCGATCTCGCCGGTCCTGGCGGGGAAGCGGCCCTTGAGCAGGCGGTACTGTCCACGCGCCAGCGGGGAGGACCAGTCCGTGTCCAGGTAGCGCACCTCGACGGTGCGGTTTTGGGCCCATGCGGGGAAGCGGACGTTGCCGTCGATCGCGAGCAGGGTGATGCCCGGGACCCGGCGCTGCAGCTCCGCCCGCAGCTTGTCCGTCACCGCGGCGTCGGAGCTGGTCACGAATCCGTCGGCGTGGCCCATCACCTGGTCGGCTCGCTGCTTGGCGGACGGTGCCGCCGCGGCGAAGAGGCCGGCGGCGAGTGTGGCGAGCAGCACGGGCAGCGCCAGCAGCACGAGGAGCCCGATGCGCCGGCTGCCGCGCCCGATGACGGTGCGCCGGCCCACCAGGTGCAGGTGTCCGAGGAGGGCGCTCATTCCGCGCCGTCCGAGGAATCGTCGAAGGAGACCAGCACACCGTCGTGGAGCACGGCGACCAGGTCGGCATAGGTGAGGTTCGCGGAGTTGTGGGTGCTCAGCACCACCGTGACGCCGTCGTCGCGGAGTTCGCCCAGGATGGCCATGATCTCCGCACCCGTCTTGGAGTCCAGGGACCCGGTCGGTTCGTCCGCGAGCACCAGCCTGCGGTCGCCGACGATCGCCCTGGCGATGGCGGCGCGCTGCTGCTGCCCTCCGGAGACCTCGGAGGGGAACCGCTCCTCCAGGCCCTCCAGGCCGACGCGGGCCATCGCCTCGCGGGCCGACTCGTTGGCGCTCTGGCGGCCGGCTCCCGCGCCTTCCAGCGGCAGCCGCACGTTCTCGATCAGGGTGAGATCCGCGAGCAGACTGAAGTCCTGGTGGACGAAGCCGATTTCGCGCAGGCGCAGCGCGGCCGTCTCGGCCTGCGTCGCCGCATGGACGGGGTGCCCCAGTACCTCCAGGGTTCCCGAGTCGACCCGCTCGAGACCCGCGATGAGGTGGAGCAGGGTGCTCTTGCCGGAGCCGCTGGGCCCGGTCAGCGCGGTCATGGTGCCGACGGGCAGGGACAAGGACACGTCACGCAGTGCGGTCACCTCTTGCCGGCCCATGGGGAACGACTTGCCGACACCTGTGGCCGTGATCGCCGCGTCCTTGGTCACGTGGACCCTCTCTCTCGTACGCGCGTGGGGCGGCCGGAATCCGGCCGCCCCACCGATGAATCGTTCTCCGGCGACGCCGTCAGCAGGCCGTGGGCGAGCTGAACTTCTTCGCCGAGCTGGCGTCGTCGGAGTCACTGACGCTGAAGCTGTGGTTGCTGCTGTAGCTGTGCATGCAGTGCTTGGAGCCCTTGTAGTTGGCGTCCCAGTACCAGGCTGCGTCGTTCTTGTAGTTGCTGAAGTACGAGTCGACCTCGTCGTTGAAGCCGTAGTTGCTCAGGTGCGTGATCGCGGTCCTGCTGTTGGTCAGGTTGACCGAGCCGCCCTTGTAGTCGTCGTCCCGGTACATGCAGACCCAACCCGACTCGCAGCCGGCAGGCGCGGCATTGGCCGTGCCGAGCCCGCCGAGGATCATCGCAGTTCCGAACAGGCCGATCGTCAGCTTCTTACGCATCATGCGTCAGTCCCCCTTGGAAAACGCACAGTTGGTCTCTGCGCGCAGCGGAGGGGGACGGGTGCGGACACACCGATGCAGCCAACAGCCGTCCCCCGAACAGGTGTTGTGCGCGACGAACATACATTCACATGCGTCTCGTTGCATACCGATAGCCGATCTTCTTTGCGCGGAGCCCGTGCTGGCGGCGCTGGGAACGCCCTCACGACCGGACCACCGGCGAGCAATCCCATGGCGGAGGGGCCCCCGCCCCCGATCTCCGCGGTCACCCGCCCGCGACCACGGCCCTCCCGCTGTTCGCAGCCGCGACCCCGGCCGCGGCCGGGACTCCCCCGCGAGCCGCTCGCCCGGAGACGGGACACCCGAGCCGACGGGTGCGCCCGGGCCTCAGCGACCGGGACGTGCCGCGCGTCTCGATTCCGCCCGGCACCGCCGGACGGCGAAGAGCCAGGTGGTCGGCGGCTGCGGGCCCGGCGCCGCCCGGGGCGCACGGACCGCTGGAAGGACGCTTCAGCATGGACGCTCATCCGTCACGGCGGCCCGGTCGCTCACCCGCCGGAGGGCTCCTTCGCCGGCCGGCTCGGCCAGCCGGTAGACGCGCTCATCGAGTTCGCCGATCGTCTTGCGGTCGGCCTCGAGCGCCGCCGGGTCCGCGCTCGCCATGTAGACGGTGAGCGGGCTGCTGGGCAGGTCGACGGTCGGGCGGATGCGGCGACCGGGCCGGTACTTCACGGTGAGGTCGCGCACGGTGGGCAGGGCGGCGATCTCGTCGACCACGGCCTGGTCGACGCCGGCGACCACCCCGTCCAGCCGGGTCGTGGTGTCGTGCACGTACGCCTCCAGGCGCTTGGTGTACGTGCGGCCGCCGTACCGCTGCCGGAACTCCTCGGGTCGCGCGTAGGCGAGCGCGGTCACGGCGGCCTGGTTGGTGCCGAGACAGAGGTCCTGGAAGGCGGCGTGCAGGCCGCCGTTGAGACGGGCGGCGATCTCCACCAGTACCGGTCCCGACACGGTCATGATGACCTCGGCGTGGGCGGGGCCGTGCCGGATGTCGAGGGCCGCGAGGACGGTGTCGACATAGGCGACGAGCTCGGGCACGGGGTGCTCGCGCGGGTCGAGGAGGACGTCGCGGTCGTAGACGCGCCGCCCGGAGCCGATGTCGCGCTTGCGGTACTCCCAGACGCCGCACACGTACCGCGCCCCCTGGGAGCAGACCACGTCCACCACGTACTCGGTGCCGTCGAGGTACGACTGCGCGAGGGCCTCGGTATTGGGCTGCTGGAACAGGTCCTTGGCGGCCATGATCGAGTGGGCGGCACGGACGACGGCGTCGCCGTCGCGGCAGATGTGGACGTTGTCCGCACCGGAGGAGCTGATCGGCTTCACCACCACGGGCCGGCCGCCCTCCTGCTCGGCCCAGGCGCGCAGCTCCTCGGGGTCGGCGGAGCGGTGCTGGCGTGCGCACCGAATGCCCGCAGCCCGCAGGGCCTCGATCATCAGGAACTTGTCCCGGCGCGCGGCGGACAGGCGGATGCCGTTGGTCGGCAGTCCCAGGCGCTCGCTGAGTTCGTCGGCGAGCCGGACGCCGAACTCCGCTCCGGCGAGCACCGCCAGCGGCCGACGGCGGGCCAGCTCGCAGACCGCGACCTCCGGATCCGCGCCGACGAGGTTCTCCCGGTACGCGTCGAGCCGGGGCGGGGTCAGCGGGGCGATCAGTTCGGGGGTGCTCTGCACGTGGACGGCCTCGACGCCGAGCCGGGCGAACTCCGGTGGCAGGAAGTTGCCGGTCGAGTAGCCGTCCACGATCGCCACGATCTCGTTCATCGTCCACCTGCCCATGTCGCGATCTCGTTCATCGTCCACCTGCCCATCCCACGAGCGGCCCGCTGCCCAGGCCGACCACCAACAACACCGCGCCGAGCGCCAGCCAGCCGGGCAGCCCCATACCGAGCGGCAGCAGGCTCATCACGGCGGGCGCGACGGCCTCGACGGCCCCGCTGCCGAGCCCGAACACCCCCGCGTACTGGCCCTGGAGACGCGCGGGCGCGAGCCCGAAGCAGTATTCGTACGAGGCGGCCGCGTACCACAGCTCGCCGAGCGTGAAGACCGCCATGCCGACGAGCAGCAAGGCCGCCGCCGTCCACCGGGAGGAGCCCGACGCCAGGGCCATGAGCATGAGGCCTGCGGCGAAGGCGGCGCCCGCCCAGGCCATGCGCCGACCGGCCGTCCGTACGTCGTGCACGCCCCGGCTCACCGGGACCTGGAGCAGCACGATGAAGACCATGTTGAGCACCAGCACCGCGGAGACCATCCACCGGGGTGCGCTGGTGTGGCCGACGATCCACAGCGGGAGGAGGAAGCCGGAGACGGCGTAGTTCAGCGACAGCACCGCGTTCACCAGCGTGGCGCTGAGGTACGTGCGGTCCCGCAGCGCGGCCCAGCCCCGCTCGGTCTCCTCGGGGGCGTCGGCGCCGATCCGCGGCAGCCGCAGCAGGATGAGGCCGCAGCCGAGGTATGCCAGGGCACGGCACACCACGAGGGCCAGGTAGGCGGGCCGGCTGTCGATCTGGATGGCGAAGCCGGCCGCGACCGAGCCGAGCGCGAGGGCGAGGTTGGTGACCGACCGCAGGTAGCCGATGAACACGGTCGGGGTGCCGTCGGCGACGCCGCGGATGAGCGGGGCCTTGCTGGCCTCGTCGGCGGGGATGATCACGCCGGCGAAGAGGGAGACAGCGAGGAAGGACCAGAACGAGCCGACCAGCGTGAAGCAGGCGATTGCCACGGCGCCGCTGAGCATGACCGTGATGTGGACGCGCCTGGGTCCCCACCGGTCGGCGAGCCGCCCGACCAGGATTCCGGCGATCAGGCCGGTCATCGCCCCGCCGAACAGGCCCATCGCGACCTGTTCGGCGGGCAGCCCGACGACCCGGGTGAAATAGAGGGCGCCTGCGGTGGTGAACATCCCGCCGCCGAAGCTGTTCGCGAAGGTGGCGGCGGTCAGGACCCGCTGCGCCGGCGAAACCGGGAGGAGCCTGCGCATGCCGGTGGGCGCCGGCGGGGACGTCACGGCCACAGCGCGTCCCCGAACCGGGCCTCGGGGCGAAGGGCTTGCTGCAGTTCGCGCAGTTCGCGGGGGGTGAGACCGTCGGGGACGACCTTGACCCGGGTGCGGAACCAGCCCCACACGGAGTCGAAGCGCGCCTGGAGTTCCTCGGCGGTGTCCGCCTTCACCATGAACTGGCCGATCCGCTGGTCGGTGCCGGCGACTTCGGGGCTGCGGTCGCCGACGGGCCGCTCGATCCGGACGAACTCGACTCCGGGCAGGGCGGTGATCTCGTCCGCCGACGGGCAGTCGACGAGCAGGCCGGGGCGCGCGGTGAGGTAGGCGCCGCCGATGGCGTCGGGGCGTACCTTGACGTCGAGTCCGGGCCGTCGGCCGAGCGCGATCTGGATGGCGCACTCCGCCAGGTCCACGTTGAACTTGGCCTGCACGACCTCCTGCACGAGTGCGCCGCCGCGCCGGGCGGCGCACTCGCCGAAGGTGAGGGTGCCGGTGTCGGAGTCGTGGAAGAGCTCCATGTGGAACATGCCGTCGCGCAGGCCCAGGGCCTTGAGGGCGGCGGTGATCACCGGCAGTGCCCGGTCGTGTGCCCAGCCCTCGGTGGCCGGGTCGAAGTGGCGGAAATGCAGGGGGCGGCCGGAGTCGACGGCGGTGAGACAGGGGTCACCGTACCGCCCGAGGGCGCAGAAGAGCAGTTCGCCGTCGACGAGGACGCCGTCGGCGATCCACTCCTCGCCCCGGACGAACTCTTCGAGGACGAAGGTGCGCTGGGCGGTGCGCTGACCACGGTACGCGGCGCTGCGCTGCCGCAGCTCGGCCGGTGAGGCGACGACGGAGGTCCGTTCGGTGGCCGCGCCCGCCACCGGCTTCAGTACGGCTTTGCCGAAGGGGAGTTCACCGAGCGCGCCGACGTCGTGCACGTCGTCGATGACGGCGGTGCCCGCCGTGGCGATGCCGGCGGCCCGGACCTCGCGCTTCTGCACGGACTTGTCGCGGAACCGCACGGCGGTCTCCGGCGGGGTGGCGGGCAGTCCGAGGTGCCGGGCCAGCAGGCCGACCATGACCATGGAGTCCTCGTCGGTGGTGTACACGGCGTCGAAGGCCCGGTCGGCGAGGCCGGCCCGGTCCAGGGCCATGAGCACGGCCTCCGGGTTGGTGTGGTCGTCGACGCGGAGCACGGTCACGGCGTCGGGAATCGTGATGTGTCCCTGGTCCCAGGACGCGGCGCCGCAGACGACGGTGGTGTCGAGGCCGAGGCGGACGCAGGCCCGCATGCCATAGCGATCGAGGCCTACGAGCAGGATCTTGGGGGGGCTGGTGTTCTCCATGGCGTTTCCTTCCTCATGCCTCGGGCCCGGGAACTCCCGCGCGCGGCGGTCCGGGCGCCGGCCACGCGGAGCGGGGCCATTGACTCAGAACTGGCAATATATTGTCAACAGACAGGCAAACAACGGGCGGTCAACCAGCCGGTATCCCGCTGTACTCATTGCTGCAACTGGGCAATATGTGGCAACATCCGCGATGTTCTGGCAGGCGACGTCGAGGGGAACGCCATGAGATCCTTCTGGCTGCTGACCGGGGCCACGGCCGTGTCCATGGCCGGAAACACCTTCCTCTACCTGGCGGTTCCCTGGGCGCTGGTCCAGTCGACCGGCTCCACCCTGCTGGCCGTCCTCAGCATGGCCGCGCAAACGGCGCCGTTCCTGGCCGCGCCTTTTCTCGGCGCGTTCATCGACCGCCACGAGCCGCGGCGCCTGTTCATCGCGGGCGAGTTGGTGCAGGGCGCCTGCGTCGCACTGATCCCGCTGCTGCTGGCAGCCGACCGGATCGCGCTGGTCTTCGCCTCGTTGTGCCTGATGGGGCTCGCGAAGGTGGTCTCGGACGTGGCCGGGGACTACGGCCTGATTCCGGCGCTGGTACCGCCCGAGCGGCTGGAGCGGGCGACCAGCTGGTTCAACTCGACCCAGCTGGTGGCCCGGTTCGCCGGTCCAGCCCTGGCCGGCGTGACCATCGCGGCGGCGGGGCCCGCCTGGGCGTTGGAGATCGACGCGGCCACGTTCCTCGTCACCGCCGTGACTGCGCTCTTCCTGCCCAAGGCCGCCCGGCGGGCCGAGAAGACCGCCGCCTCCGTGGGCACCCTGCTGCGGGAGGGCATCGCGTACTTCCGCTCCCGCCCGGACCTGCGGCGCCTGACGGCCGCCGTCGCGCTCTACAACCTCGGCGCGGGGGCGCTGGAGCCGACCCTGCTCACCGCCGGCACCGAACACTGGCACTGGTCGTCGGCCGCCCTGGGCGCTGCGGTGTCCTGCGGTGCCATCGCCGCGGCGCTCGGCGCGTGGGTGAGCCCCCTGGTCCCGGCCGGCGAGGGCCGCCGGCGGCTGCGCGTCGGCGTGTGGCTCGGGGTGGCCGCACTGGGGTCGTGCGGGCTGCTCGTCGACGCCCCGCTGGTCGTCGTGCTCGGCTTCTGCCTGCTGTGCTTCGGCGAGGGCGGCGTGAACACGACCACGATGGCGTACCGGCAGCACGAGATTCCCGCGGAGCTCAGCGGCCGGGTCAACACCGTCATCCGGACCTTCGTCACCGGGGCCGTGCCCGTGTCGTCGTTGCTGCTCGGGCTGACCGTGGGCCTGTCCGGCTCGTTCCTCGTCTTCCTGCCCGTCACGGCGACCGCGGTGCTCGCCGTGCTCCTGTGGTCCGCCCCCACCGGCCGCCGCCGGCCGGCGGCCCCGCACGCTCCCCTGGTCCCCGTGACCGGGCGCCGGGCCGCGTGACGGCCGAGGCCGACATCCCCGGCTGCCCCCGCCCCTCCCACCCGACCTCTGACACGAACGGATACAGCGGATGGACATCGTCGATCACCACGGACTGTCCGTCGCCCACATCGACCCCGCCGAGCTGGCCGGTCGCCCCTGGCTGCGGGCCGGCCGGCCCGTCGACGTGGTGCGCACCACGGCACCTCCGAGGGAGGTGTACGGCGAGCTCGCCGCGGCCGGCTTCATCCGGAAGCCGGCCCTGCTGTCGTGGACCGCGGAACTGGGCGCCGACGAGAGCGAGTTCCTCGCCCGGCTGGACAACAAGGCGCGGCAGGACATCCGGCGGGCGCGCACCCGGGCGGAGCGGACGCTGACCCTGACGGTCCACGACCCGATCGGGCCGGAGACGCTGGACCGGTTCCTGGCGCTCTATCGGCAACGGGTCGACGAGATGACGTACGGCATCGCGATCGCCTGCAAGCAGCGGGAACGGCTGCTGGACGGGCGCGAGAAGTACGTCGCGGTCATGGCTACGCGGGACGGCGAACTGGCCGGCGGCTGTGTGGTCCTGGAGTGCCCCGGGCAGGACGCGGTGCGGATCCGGTTCTCGGCGGTGACCGAGGAGTGGCGCCGGGACTCGCTCGCCCGCACGCTCTACTTCGCCGCGATGCGCACCGCCCGCGAGAAGGGATACCGCTGGGCGACCCTCGGCGACGAGCCCAATCTCTACGGCCATCTGACCAAGGCGGGGCTGTTCCGGTTCAAGACGAGGATGGGGTTCCGCTGTGTGCCGTCCCAGGACTTCCACGACGAGGAGGGCACCGACGAGGCCGATCTGGTCCTGGGCCTGGAGCGGCTGTGCGACCCGTGCCTGATCCTGGGGTACGCCTCGGACGCCCCGGGTGACCGCTCGCTGCGCGCCCATCTCGTCACCAGCACCCCCACCGACCTGCGCGCCTACACCGCCCCGTTCCTGGCGGGCGTCGTCCGGGCGGCGCCGGCAGGGTCGTCCTGACAAGGGCAGACGCCGTGATGCGGCGGCCGCGGCTTTCGCGCCGTGGCCGCCGCATCACGGCGTCTGCGTGTGTTCCCGGTCTGCGCGGGGCGGCGTCGAAGGTTCCGGACGCGGGGCGGCCGTGCGGGTGCCCCGGGCTGATGGCCCGAGGTGCCCGCACGGCCGTGGCCGTCACGTGCCGCCGTCACATAGTGGTGGCGCCGCCGGCGGTGAACTCCGCGGTGCTGCCGCGCAGGGCGACGCCGGGCCGGCCGTCGACGCCGACCGTGGTGGTGCCGGCGACCGTGACCCGCTCGCCGCGGCGGTGCTGGTCGCCGTAGTCGTGTACGGCGTAGTGCAGCGTGGACCGGTTGTCCCACAGGACGAGGTCGCCGACCTGCCACTTCCAGCGGACCGTGTACTCCGGCTTGGTGGCGTACTCCAGCAGGACCCGGAGCAGGTCGCGGCCGGCCTGCGGACTGCAGCCGTCGACGCTGCGCGCGAACCCGCCGAGGAACAGCGAGCGCTCGCCGGTCTCCGGGTGCACCCGGACGGCCGGGTGCTCGGCGGAGAAGACATTCTTGAGATAGCTGGTGCGGATGTCGCCGGTGTAGGTGGCGTCGGTGAAGTCGGAGTCGTTGGAGTGGACGACCCGCATCCCGTCCGCCAGCACGCGCAGCCCCTCGGGCAGGTCCCGGTAGGCGGCCGCCGTGTTCGCCCAGATGGTGTCGCCGCCGACCGGCGGGCAGACCACGTTGTGCAGGATGGCGATGGCGGGCGGGTTCTCCATGTAGGTGAAGTCGGCGTGCCAGTAGTTGGCGCGCGTGCCCTCGCCCCGGGAGTCCATCTCGCGCAGCAGCGGCCGGCCCTCGGGGCCGCCGTAGATCGGGTGGCCGAGCGTCAGCTCGCCGAAGCTGCGGCCGAAGACGACGAGCTCGTCATAGTCGAGCCGCTGCCCGCGCAGGAAGATCACCTTGTGGGTGAGGAGTGCCTGCCTGAGTTCGGCGGCCACGGAGTCACCGAGCGGACGGGAGGCGTCCACGCCGGTGATCTCGGCGCCGATGTTTCCCGCGAGCTGCTTCACCCCGACCCGGGTGCCACTGTCGGCAGTCATGACATCAGTCATGCGTTTGGACCTTTCTGGCTGTGTGGGGGCGCGAACCATGCGCGTCACGGCCGGGAGAGTCCCACCGTCGAGGCGGACTCTCCGTACGTCCTGCACAGGGATCGTCGCCGGTTGCGCGCCTCGGAACGGGACCTATGTTGCCAGCATTTGCCTATACTGGCAATAGATGGCGAAGGTGCAGGTGAAGGGGTGGGAAAAGCACGACCGGCCCGGGAGGCGGGCCTCCCGGGCCGGTCGTGCGGTCGGTACGCCGACGGTCGGTAACGTCAGAGGAAGTGACCGCTGGCGAGGTACGGCGCCGGCTCGGCCATGCCCCGGAGCGCGAGGTACCCCTCCTGTCCGATGTCCAGCCGGGCGGCCAGGCCGACGTCCACCGCCCAGTGGTTGGCGGTGGTGATGCAGTTGACCAGCGTGTCTCCGCGCGAGGAGGCGAGCGCCTCCCACAGCAGGTTCCCGGCAGTCTCCGGGTCCGCCGCGGCGAGCAGGACGGCCCGGTTCTCCTCGTGGTCGAAGTACATGTACCCCGGCCGCCGCTGGTCCTCCGTGACGACGAGCCGCAGCCGGTCCAGCATGTAGGTGTGGTCGACCCCGTGGCCGGCCCCGCGCAGCCGTTCGTCCAGCAGGTCCATCCATGCGAGATCCTCGGACCCGCCTTCCCGGAGTCCGCGGATCGCCGGGAGCGTGGACCGGTCGACCGTACCCACCATGCGCATCTGCGGGTGGAGCAGGAAGTCCGCCATCCGGTAGCGGCGGGTCGCCCCCGGGTGCACCGTGGAAGAGAACAGCCCGGCGCGACCGTCGGCGTGTGCCAGCGCCGCGTCCATCAACCGTCTGCCGATGCCCTGGCCCTGATACCGGGTCAGCACCCCGTAGGTGGCCAGGTACCAGACGCGGCCGCGGTTCTGCGACATGGCGAAGCCGACCACGTCGCCCTCCTCGTCGACCGCGGCCCAGCACCCTCCGGGATCGGTCCGGAGGTAGAAGCGCATGCGTTCGATCCACTGTTTCGAAGCGATCGCCGAGCGGGGCCGGATCTCGGGCTCGCAGACCCTTCTGCTGCGCTGGTCCGCCTCGAAGAACAGCGCCGCCGAGGCCCGCTCCGCCGACGGGAGGTCTTCCTCGCACGCCGGCCGCACCTGCACTGATTCCATTGTCACAACCTACCGACCACCTCGGCCGACCCTTCTGCGTTCGTTCCTTGGCATGCACCGAACGGGCGTGCGCGCCCGGTCAGTTCTCCCCCTCGCGGATCGCCGCCAGGGTTTCCGCGAGACTGCGCCACGTCTCGGCGGCGAGCTCGACGTTGTGCGCCTCCTGGGCCTCCCGCGCGAGCTCGCCCAGGCGGCGCACGCCCTCCGTCGTCCGGCCGGCGAGGACGTCCAGCTTTCCGCACAGCACCTGCAGCCGGATCCGGTCGCGGAAGGACAGCCGGAGGTCCAGCCCGTGGATCTGCGCGCACACCTCGCGCGCCCGGTCCAGGTCGCCCTCCTCGAAGGCGAGCCGGGCCTGCAGCGACAGCGCCTCCTGGCGGTGCACCTCGGTGCCGACCAGCTCCAGCGCGGGGCCTGTCTGCTCCAGCGCGGCGCGGGCCTTGGCCGTCTGCGGCGGCACGGTCTGCAGCAGCAGGGACGCGGCGGCGAGGCGCAGCCGCAGCCACAGACCCAGGTCCTCATGGCTGTCCAGCCCCGCCAGCGCGCGCTCCAGCAGGTCGCTCGCCTCCCGGTAGGCGCCTCGGCGGTTCCCGACGGTCGCCGCGGCCCACAGCGCCTTGGTATGGGCGGCGCCGCCGGCCGGCTCGGTGAGCTCGCACAGCTCAGCGGCGTGCGCCGCGGCATCGGCGAGCCGGCCCGCCTCGGCTTCCGCGGACACCAGCGCGTGCAGGGCGCCGGCCCGGTCGGTCAGGGTGAGGCCGGCGGCGGCGTCCACGGCGGCGGAGGCGTACTCGCACGCCTCCGCGACCCGGCCCAGGGTGCGCGCGCAGCGGGAGCGCTGGGTGTACGCGCGGGCGCGCAGCTCGGCAAGTCCCAACTCGTCGGCTAGCTCGATCAGTTCGCCGGCGAGCTCGCACTCCTCCTCTTGCCTGCCCTGTTTGCCGCGCATCCGGGCCAGCAGCCACAGCGCCTGCCAGCGCAGCGCGGGGTCCTGCCGGTCATCGGCCCGCAGGGCCGCGGTGAGGATGTCGGCCAGGGCCTCGTCCAGGTCGTCGTCGGCCACCGAGGTGACGGAGGCGAGGACCTGCGCGAGCACCGGGCCCTTCTCGTGTGCGAAAGCGGACTCGGGAACCCCGAGCCGTTCGGCCAGATAGCTCACGATCCTGGCGGTCGGCGGCCGGGCGCCGGACTCCAGACGCGACAGGTAGCCGGTCGACACTGTGTCTCCGGCGAGCGCCGCCTGAGACAGTCCGCGGCCCACGCGGAGCGCGCGGAGGCGTTGCCCGAAATACGGCTGTTCCAGCATCTGAACCTCGGAGGGCGTGGGCTGACGCTCGACAAAAGCCTCAACCTCAAGACGTGTTGGGGTAGTATGCCCGTTGTAGGCAATGTTGTCAATTACAGGTAATCCGGTTCGGACCTTCCCCGGCACCTGTCGACACGCGCCCCGGAGTCACTGATCGAGAGACTCAAAACCCTGGGCAACAGGGAAGGATGACGTTCGGCGACGATCGGTCGCCGTCTCGCGATCCCCCCGCCTCAGCGCCGAGTGTCATCATGACGTCACAGTCTGTTCTCCCTCAATATTGCCACTACTGGAAACACGTGGCAATATTCCGGCACCGGCCGGCAGGGCACCGAACCGCGACGAAAGGTCCGTGCGATGAAGAACGTTCTGCTCATCAACTCCAGCCGAGAGATCGCGGCGCGGATGCTGCAGGACCGGACGGGTATCCGGCTCTCGGTGATCACGATGCCCGAGTACTCGGGCTACTACGACGCCGGCACGGACGTCGAAGTGGTGGAGACCATCGAGGACCTGACCCAGGTGCGGCTGGCGGCGCTGCGCATCCGCGAACGGAACCCGTTCCGGTACGTGGTGTCCCCGTCGGAGTGGAGCATCCAGCCCGGCGGCTACGTCCGTTCCTACTTCGGCCTGCCCGGTCCCGGTTACCAGGTGGCCAACGCCTTCTCCAACAAGTTCGTGATGAAGCAACAGCTGGCCGCGGCCGGGCTGCCGGTGGCCGGGTTCCGCGGACTGGGCCGGTTCGCCGACGCGCCGACCGCGGCGGCGGAGCTCGGCTGGCCGCTCGTGGTCAAGCGCGCCTGCGGCGGCGGCTCCGAGTACGTCCTCGCCGTCCGGGACGCCGACCACCTGCGGCTGCTCGCCGACGCCCCGGACACGGAGCGGCTGCGCACGGCTCCGTATCCGCTGATGGCCGAGGAGCTGGTGGACATCGAGGCCGAGTTCCACTGCGACGGTGTCGTGGTGGACGGCACCGTCCGGTTCCAGCCGGTATCCCGCTACTTCGAGCCCGTGCTGCGCAGCGTGGGCGGGGCCATCTGCTCGTACACGCTGCCCGACGACCACCCGGACGCCCGGGCCGTCGCCGCGCTGCACGAGCGGGCCGTCGCCGCGCTCGGGCTGACCGACGGGGTGACCCACCTGGAGGTGTTCAAGTCCCCGCGCGGCTACCTGGTCGGCGAGGTGGCCTGCCGGCCGGGCGGCGGCGGCATCGCGGACCAGATGAAGCACCAGTACGGCGTGGACCTGTGGAGCACGTTCCTGTCCGTCTCCCTGGGCGAGCCGGTCTACGTCGACGCACTGCCGCGTACCGACCACCTGATCCAGTACATGCTGCCGCGGCCCGTGGGCACGGTCACCTCGGTCACCTCCGCGCAGGAGTTGCTTGCCGCCCCGGGCGCCGTGTACGCGAGCGTCAAGACGAAGCCCGGGGACACCCTGGAGGGTCCGCTCGACTCCTCCGTCTACGCGGGCGTCGTGCTGCTGCGGGCCGACACCGAGGCGCAAGTGCGCGACCGGGTGGCGGACATCGGCCGCCGATTCCGGATCGAGGTCGCCGAGCCCGCGGCCGCCCGGCCGCTCACGGCCGGCGGCGCGGCCGGGAAGGACTGACTCGGGGCGGCCCCGCCCCGCCGGAGGTGGAGGTGGAGGGGTTGGCCGACCGGCAGCCGCGGAGACGGTGCGGGCCCGTATCGACTGTGGTCACGCGCTCGCGCTGGACCCGGGTGATCCCGGCTTCGTTTTCTCAGTGCTGTCGGAGTACCGGGACCACCTGGCGGGGGCGGACACAGCAGCGGACGGCCGGCACGCCCCACGGGTGTGCCGGCCGTCCGCTTCGCGTCTCCGGGTGGCCGGGCCTCAGGCGTCACGGACGTGACGCCCCGCCGCCCCTCGGGCCTCTCGCATCGGACCCCGGTCGGCATCACGGCCATTCGATGTCGTCGCCGCCGGCGCCCTGCGTGACGACGGTGGCCGGGGAGACCGCCACGGACACGGTCGGGGTGGGCCCGACCGGCCAGTCGATGTCGCTCAGCGGGAGCATGGCGGCTCCCAGGGCCGAGACTACGGCGGCGGTGGCGGCGAGGAAGTGCATGCGCATGACTACTCCATACGGGAGATTCAGAAGGGAATCCGGGGAGGAAACGCTGCAGAACTGACGTACCACGCTGAAACAGGCACTCGGTGCCCGGCTGATACAAGCCAATCTAGGACCCCCCGATCGATGTTGACAAGGGAGTTTCCAAAAATTGCCAAGCTGTTGAACCGTTGTGCCAAATGTGTGGCGCGCAAGCGTCGACGATCACATATCGCACGTGGTCACGCTGGCCTTAGGATGGAGTCACATGAGTCAACAGGGTGCCTGCGAACGGCCGCTGCACACCTTGAGCAACTGATTGCGGGGACGACATGCCACAAGAGACGTCCTTCGGCGTCCGCCTCAAAGCACTGAGACAGAAGGGTGGCCTCTCCCAGGCGGCGCTGGCCGGCGAGGAGATCTCCACCGGCTACCTGTCGCGTCTGGAGTCCGGTGCCCGGCAGCCCACCGAACGCGTGATCGGCTACCTCGCCGAGCGCCTGGGCGTCGACCGCTCGGCGTTCTTCTCCCCGCACACCACCGGCTCGCTCAGCGAGGCGGTGAGCGTCGCGGCGTCCACGGACAGCGACGACGCCGTCGAGGCGCTCGCCGCCGCCCTCGCGTCGTCCCGGAACGAGGACCCGCTGCTGCGCTGGCAGGCCCTGTGGCTGATCGCCCGGTTCCGGCACCGCCGAGGGGAGCGCGCCGAGGAGCGGGCCGCCCTGGAGGAGGCCACCCGGATCGCGGACGGCCTCGAGCTGCCCGCCCTGCAGTACCGGTCGCGGACCGAACTCGCCCGCTGTCTGCGCTCGGCCGGCCAGGTCGCCGAGGCGCTCGAACTCGCCGTCAGCGCCTACCGGGTGGCGAAGGACTCCGGCGCGGCCGTGGCCGACACCGGCAAGGCGCTGATGACGCTGGTCTCCGTCGAGGCGGAGGCCGGCCGGCTGCCCGACGCCCGCGCCCACGCGGACGAACTGGTCGGCCTTGTGGCGGACCGGTCGGACGCGCTGCGCGCCGAGGCCCTCTGGGCGGCGGCCACCGTCCGGTCCCGTCAGGGCGACGACGCCGAGGCACGCGACTTCCTCCGGCAGGCGATGGACTCGCTGGACAGCCGCGTCGACCCCGTCCTGTGGGCGCGGCTGCGGCTGGCCGCGGCCTCCCTGTACCTGCACGCCCGGCCGGCCCTCGTCGAGGAGGCCCGCGGGTGCCTCGCGGAGGCGGAGCGGGCCCTGTCCCTCGTCGGCACGCCCGTGCAGCAGCAGGAGCTGCTGACGCTGCAGGCCCGCCTGGCGTTCGAGGAGGGGCGTCACGCCGAGGCCCGGGCCACCCTGGACCGGCTGGACTCCGACCGGCTGGCCCTCGGCTACCGGGACGGCATCCGGCTGCGCACGCTCGAAAGCCTGCTGCTGATCGAGGAGGGGCACCGGGAGCGGGGGTTGGCCCAGCTGAAGAAGCTGGGCGAGGACGCCCACCGGGACTCGAACCTGGACCTCGCCGCCGAGATCTGGCGGATCCTCGCCGAGTCCCTCGACCAGCCGGAGAAGGCGGGCTGAGACCGGCGGGCCCGGCCCTCCGCACACGGTCAAGGCTCCCCGCGCACGGTCGACGCGCGGGGAGCCGTACGTACACGGCCCCGGAGGCCGGTGGTCAGCGGCTCAGCACCCGCTCCAGCCAGGCCACCCGGGCCTGGTGGGCCGCCCGGGAGACCACCGCGTCCGGCACCCACTCGTCGAAGCTGTGGAACGCGCCGGACCACACGTGGAGTTCGGCCTCACCTCCCGCCTCCCAGATGCGTGCCGCGTACGCCATTGCGTCGTCGCGCAGCGCCTCCGCCGATCCGACCTCGATGAACGCGGGCGCCAGGCCCGCCACCTCGGCGGCGCGGGCGGGCGCGGCGTAGCAGGAGACGTCCGCCGTGCCGCGCCGGTCGCCCAGCAGGGCCTGCCAGCCCGCCTGGTTGGACAGTCCGTCCCACAGGCCCACGCGCTCCATCTGCCCGGCGGAGAACGTGTCGCAGCGGTCGTCGAGCATGGGGAACTGCAGCATCTGGCCCGCCGGCCGCGGTCCGGACCGGTCCCTGGCCAGCAGGGCGAGACCGGCCGCTAGCGCGCCGCCGGCGCTGTTGCCGCTGAGCACGATCCGGTGCGGGTCGAACCCCTCCGCGGCGGCGTGCTCGGCGAGCCAGCACAGCCCGGCGTAGCAGTCCTCCACGGGTGCCGGATCGGGGTGTTCCGGAGCCAGCCGGTACTCGACGGCCACCACGGCGAGGTTCAGTTCCCCGGCGCGGTCGAGCTCTCCGGCGAGCTCGGTGCTGCGGTGGCTGCCGGCCACCATGCCGCCGCCGTGCGTGTGGTAGATGACCGGGACCGGGCCGACGGCGGCCGTCGGCCGGCAGCTGAGCAGGGTGATCGGCGGGGCTCCGGGCGGGCCGGGGACGGTCCGTTCCTCGACCGCGAAGGTGCCGTCCCGGCGGATCTGCTCGTCCGTCAGCCGGCCTGCCAGGGAGCGGCGGCGGCGGTCGGGGACGAGCCCGGGCGTCAGGGGCATCGGCAGCTCGGCGAGGATCTTGCCCAGCGGGGCGGCCAGTTCGGGGTCGAACGGGGGCGGCGGGGCCTGTCTGCCGCGTCCGCGGCGCGGTGCGGAGGAGGTGGTCACGGTGCTCCTCACTCCGCGCCCAGCAGGGCGAACGCGTCGACCTCCAGGAGCAGGTCGGGGCGGTAGAGGGCGACGACCTGGACGACAGTGCTGGCCGGCGGTCGGCTGGTGTCGATGAACTCGTCGCGCGCGGCGAGGATCAGCGACACGTGCGCGATGTCGGTGACGTAGTAGGTGAGCTTCATGACGTCGGCGAAGCCGGCGCCGACGGCGGCGAGGCAGCGCTCCATGTTCCGGAACACCTGCCGGGCCTGCTCGGTGGGATCGCCGGCTCCGACGAGTTCGCCGGCGGCGTCGAACGGCATCTGGCCGGCGATCGCGGCCAGCCGTCCGGTGCCGGACACCACGTGGGTGTAGCCGGAGCTGGGGGCGACCCCCGGGGGGTCGGACAGGTGGGTGAGCCCTGCGCTCAGGGGGTGGTCCGCCATGGCGGCGACTCCTCGGGTCGGTTGCGGATGGGTGGGGTTGTCACGCTGCGGTGAGGTGTACGGGGAGGCTCTCGGCTCCGTTGACGGCGAGGGAGTGCAGGCGGCGGACGGGTCCGGACTGCTCCATGTGACGCACGGTGTCGAGGAGTTCGGTGAACAGCACGCGCATTTCGGCCCGGGCGAGGGTGGAGCCGATGCAGAAGTGCTCGCCGGCGGCGAGGGCCAGGTGCCGGTTGGGGGTGCGGGCGATGTCGAACCGGTACGGGTGGGCGAAGACGTCCTCGTCGCGGTTGGCGGAGGGCAGCCAGAGCACGACGCGGTCGCCGGCGGCGATCCGTTCGCCGCGGATCTCGCACGGCCGGGTGGCGACGCGCATGCTGTGGGTGGCGCTGGAGGTCCAGCGCAGCACCTCCTCGATCGCCGTGGAGAGCAGGCCGCGGTCGTCCGCCAGCCGGTGCCACTGGTCCGGATGCTCCAGAAACGCCTGGATGCCGCCGATGAGGGCGAGGCGGCCGTTCTCGGTGGCGCCGATGAGGTTCTCGCAGTTGAGGACGATCTCCTCCTCGGTGAGGAGCGCGCCGTCGACGGTGCCGTTGACCAGGGAGCTGACCAGGTCGTCGGTGGGCCGCTCCATGCGCTGGAGGAGCAGTTCCTCGAAATACTCCAGGAGCCGGGGGTGGGCGACCAGGGAGGTGTGGGCCTCGAACGCCTCGTTGGTCCACCGGTACAGGTCCTCGTGGTCCCGTTCGGGCACGCCGATGATGTGGCAGATGACCGCGAGGGACAGCCGTCCGGCGATGTCGTGGACGACATCGCAGTCGCCCTGTTCCAGAGCCCGGCCGAGCACGGTTCGGGTGACCGCCCGGATGCAGTCGTCGAGGCCGCGGACGGCTCGCGTGTGGAAGTGGCCTGCCATCAGGGCCCGCAGCTGCTTGTGCCGGGGCGCGTCGGTGAGGGCCATGGTCAGGCCGCCGCCGGGGTCGTCGCCGAGTGCGGCCCGGCGCAGCAGGACGCCGTGCCGCGAGCTGAAGGTGGCGGCGTCCCGGTAGGCGGCGCGGATGTCCTCGTAGCGGGTGAGGGACCAGAAGGCGGGCAGCTCGCCGGCGGAATGCCGGTGGACGGGGGCGTGCGCGCGCATCCACGCCCACAGGGCGTGCGGGTCGCCGGTGGCGTGCAGCTCGGGGTCGGTGAGCCGGTCGGGCGACAAGACGGTGGTGGTCAAGACGGGGCTCCTGCGGCGAGGGTGTGCACGCGTTCCGTGAAGAGCTTGGTGAGGTCCCGCGCGGTGGTCCCGGCGACGGTGTCCGGCCGGAAGGCGACGTCCAGGCGCAGGCCGCCGCCCTGCGCGGGCCACAGTTCGGCGTGCAGTTCGAGGGGCAGATCGAGGTAGGGCTGGCGTACGAAGGTGGTGCGCGCGCCCGGCAGGTCGAGCAGCGGCGGGGCGTTGTCCTGGCAGGCGAAGAGGGTCTGGTAGAGGGGCGGGCGGCCGTCGCCGGGCGGGTCGACGAGGGACAGCACCTCCGGGAAGGGCACGTCCTGGGCGGCGAAGGCGCGGGCCACGATCCGTCCGGTTTGGGTGAGGGCGGTGGCCGTCTCGTCGAGGGCGGCGCCGCGCAGGCGTAGGCAGAGCATCGCGATGTGGCAGCCGATGGCGTGCTCCAGTTCCGCTCCGTCGCGCTGGGCGATGGGGACGCCCACGGCGAAGTCGCGCTGTCCGGTCACCTCCGCGAGGGCGCCGGCCCACTGGTGGAGCAGGACGACGAACCGGGTGACGCCGGCGGCCGCGGCGGCGGCGTCGACACGGGCGAGCACGGCGGCGGGCAGGTGGGACGTGATCAGGCCCGGGCCGGCGGGCTCGCGCAGCGCGGGCCCGGTGGGCCAGCGCAGGGCGGGCAGGCCCGCCAGTTCCTCGCGCAGCCGTGCGCGCTGTGCCTCCATGTCGGTCCGGCGCTGCCGTGCGAGCCGTTCGCGGTGGATCGTCGCGAGCGGCGGGCGGGGTCCGAGGGCCGCCGCGGCGGAGCTCAGGCCGGGCTGGTGACCGGTGGCCAGGTCGCAGGCGAGGACCCGTTCCGACCAGCGGTGGAAGGAGCGCCGCCGGGCCCGGTAGGCGGTGGCGAGGTCCTCGGCGAGGACCCGTTCCGACCAGCCGTCGAACGCGACATGGTGCACGACGCAGCCGAAGACCGTGGTCGGCCGGTCCGTGCCCCGGACGGGGACGGCGGCGGTGCGCCACACCTCGCCGAGGTCCGGGAAGAGTTCCTCGGCGAGGTGGGTGCGCGCGGCATGCAGCGCCTCGTCGACGCCGGCCGCCGGGGTGAGGACGTCGAGCGGCGGCGCGGGGAGGTCGGTGGGCCGGACCGCCGGACAGGGGTCGAGGACGTACGCGGCGCGCAGCGACTCATGCCGCTGGTGCACGGCGGCCACGGCGGCCTCCAGGGCGGCGAGGTCGAGGTCTCCCTCGATCACCCAGGTGAGCAGGCAGTGCCCCGTGCGGTCCTCGGGGTCGAGCAGCTGCCGGGTGAGATGGACCAGTTGCAGCGGTGTGGGCGCCGGCTCGGCGTCCTCGGCCGGCGGCGCGGGCGCCGGGCCGTCGGCGGAGAGCCGGGCGGCGAGCGAGGCGACGGTGGGGTGCTCATAGAGCCAGGAGAGCGGCACGGGCCGGTTCAGCCGGCCGGCGAGCCGGGCGCACAGCCGTCCGGCGCCGAGCGAGGTGCCGCCGAGCCGCACGAACGGCACGTCGAGCGGGACGGTGTCGCATTCCAGCACGGAGCCGAACGCCTCGGCGACGGCGCGTACCGCCGGGTCGTCCAGGGTGTCCGGGCGGATGCCGTCGGCGGTGGGCAGGTCGGGGGCGTGGGGCTCGGCGGGCGGTGTCAGGGCGAGCAGGGCCCGTTCGTCGAGCTTGCCGCGGGGTGTCACCGGGAACGTGTCGACGGAGACGACCGCGGCCGGGCGCTGGTACGGGACGAGGTTCTCGTCCAGTACGCGGCGGGCGCCGTCCAGCGGGTCGCCGGGGCGCGCCGGCACGCAGAACGCGACGAGTTCGAGGCCGCCGCCGGCGCCGCGGGTGAGGACCCGGCAGTGGCGTACGCCGGGGAGCAGCCGTTCCACCTGGCGCTCGACCTCGGCGGGTTCGACGCGGTGGCCGCGGATCTTCAGCTGCCGGTCGGCCCGGCCGTCGAAGCGGAGCAGGCCGTCGCCGCCCCAGTGCCCGAGGTCGCCGGTGCGGTAGACGCGCAGGTCCTGGCCGTCGAGGCGGACCTGCGCGAACCGGGCCGCGGTCAGCGCGGGGTCGCCCAGGTATCCCAGGGCGAGGCCGTCGCCGGCAAGGCAGATCTCGCCGGTCTCCCCCACCGCGCAGGGCCGGGTGCCGTCGAGGACGTGCACCTGGGTGCCGGGGACGGGCCGGCCGAGGGGGATGCCGCCGGGCGCGTCGCAGTCGGCCTCGGTGATGCGGTGGGTGGTGGCGAAGACGGTGCTCTCCACCGGACCGTAGCCGTTGAGGAGCAGGATGCCGGGGTGGCGGCGCAGGAAGCGGCGGACGTGGCCGACGGAGAGCCGCTCACCGCCGATGGCCACCTGACGCAGCCCCTGGAAGCTGTCCAGGGCCTCGTCCACGATCATGTCGAAGAGGCTGCTGGTGAGCCAGACCGTGTCCGCGCCCTGCCGGGTGACGGCGTCGGCGAGCCCCGCGGCCGACAGGTAGGGGTCCGTCACGACCACGGACATGCCGCCGTTGAGCAGGACCGACCACAGTTCGAGGGAGAAGGCGTCCCATGCGGTGGCGGCGGCCAGCGGCATCACGGTGTCGGGGCCGAATCGGGCGAAGCCGCCCTGCTGGAAGAGGCGTGCGGTCGCCCGGTGGGGGGTGAGGACGCCCTTGGGGCGGCCGGTGGTTCCCGAGGTGAAGAAGACGCAGCAGGGGTCGGCGGCGTCGACGTGGGCGGGGCGGAAGCCGGGCGGCGCGGCCAGGCGGCCTGCGGGCGGCGTCCAGACGGGGACACCGGTGGCCGGGGGCCGGCCGGCCGGGGCGATCAGGAGCGGCGGAGCCAGCTGGCCGAGGACGTCGGCCAGTCGCGGGGCGGGCCAGTCGGGTGGCAGCAGGCAGTAGGCGGCGCCCGTCTTGAGCACCGCGAGAAGCGCGGTGACCAGTGCGGTGCTGCGGGGCAGCAGGATCGGCACCACGTCGCCGGGGCCGACGCCGGCGCCGGCCAGCCGGGCGGCCCAGGCGTCGGCGGTCCCGTCCAGCTCCGCGTACGTGGTGACGCGCTCGCCCTCGACGAGAGCGGTGGCACCGGGCCGGGTGCGGGCCCGGCGGGCGAACGCCTCGTGCAGTCCGCCGCCGGGCGCGGTGCTCGGGGGACCCGCGGTCCACTGCGGATCTGGTCGCATGCTCGGTCTCTCCCCTCGGTTGCCGTGCGGTCGCCATCGGGTTCGACGACATACGGGGGCGACGACCACGGCCTGGCACGCTCCCCCACCATGTTGTCAATGACATTGCCATTGAGTTGCCTAATCTGGCAACCTCATTGGGCAGGCCGGTCGCGGCGCGGCTCTCCGCGGCGCCGGCTGCCGGTGCGCCGCCCTCCGGCCCGGAGAGCGGCCTGGCTCAAGCGAAGGTGAGGACATGGCGCGCGACCGTTCTCTCGACATCGCCGTGACCGGCGTCTCCGGCCGGTTCCCCGGGTCGTCGGACCTGGCCGAATGGTGGGAGGCCCTCAAGGCGGGCCGGGTGCTCACCACTCGGTACGACCGGCGGCGGCTGCTCGCGGCCGGGGTGTCCGAATGCCTCGTGGACGATCCGGACTACGTGCCCGTGCACGGCCATCTGCCCGATGCGGACCGCTTCGAGAACGCCCTGTTCCGGGTCAGTCCGCGCGAGGCGGAGACGATGGACCCGCAGCTGCGGCTGATGCTGGAGTGCGCGTGGACCGCGCTGGAGGACGCCGCCGTCGACCCGCTCGGCACCGGCACGACGACGGGCGTGTACGCCTCCGCCAGCGCCAGCGGCTACCTCCACCGCATGATCGCCTCCGGGATGCTGGACCCGCTGACGGCCGAGGACGCCCTGCACGGCGCCGCCCCCGACTTCCTGGCCGGCCTCATCGCGTACAAACTCGGCCTGACCGGCCCCGCGCTCGCCGTGCAGACGGCCTGCTCCTCCTCCCTGGTCGCCCTGCACATGGCCGTCCAGGCGCTGCTGAACGGCGAGTGCGACCAGGCGCTGGTGGTCGCCGCGGGCATGGCGTACCCCCAGGCGGGACATCTGCGGGTGCCCGGCGGCATCCACTCCGCCTCCGGCCACTGCCGGCCCTTCGACGAGAACGCGGACGGCGTGGTGGCCGGCTCGGGCGCCGCCTGCGTCGTGCTGCGCCGCCTCGACGACGCACTCGCCGCCGGCCCCGAGCCGTACGGCGTGGTCCTCGGCACCGCGGTCAACAACGACGGTGCGGCGAAGGCCGGTTACTACGCCCCGTCCGTCGGCGGCCAGCAGGCCGCGATCCGCGCCGCGCTGGAAGCGGCCGACGTGGACGGAGCGAGCATCGGCTACCTGGAGACGCACGGCACCGGCACGCCCATCGGCGACCCCATCGAGTGGTCCGCGGCCTCCACCGCGCTCCGCGAGGCCGGTGCGCGCCCCGGCCGGATCGCCGTGGGCGCCCTGAAGGCGAACACCGGTCACCTCGACAACGCGGCGGGACTCGCCGGCCTGATCAAGGCGCTGTTGGTGGTCCGGGACGGCGTCGTGCCGCCGCTGGCCGGCTTCACCCGGCTCAACCCGCTGCTGGAGACCGACGGCTCACCCCTGTACGTGCCGACCCGGGCCGCCGCGTGGCCGGGCCCCGAGCCGCGCCGGGCCGGGGTCAGCTCCTTCGGCGTAGGCGGCACCAATGTGCACGTGGTCGTCGAGGCCCCGCCGGTCCGGGCCGCCGGGCCGGACCGGGCGGACACACCGGCCGCGGGGCACCTGGTCGTGCTGTCCGCGGCGGACGGGGCGGCACTGGACCGCTCCGCCGAGCGGCTGCGCCGCAACCTCGCGGCGCACGCGCCGCGCCCGGCCGACGTCGCCCGTACCCTCGCCACCGGACGCGCCTCGCTCGGCGAACGGCTCGCGGTGACCGGCCGTACCACCGCGGAGGTCGCCGAGCGGCTCGCTACGGGCGCCGGTGTGGTGCGCGGCAGCCGCCCCGTGGACGGCCCGGCGCCGGTCGTCCTCGCCTTCCCCGGGCAGGGCGCCCAACGGCCCGGCATGGCCCGGCCGTTCGCCGAGGCGCTGCCCGGCTTCCCGGCGGCCCTCGCGGACTGCCTCGCCGCGTTCGGGCCCGGCCTGGCGCAGGTCCTCGACAGTGCCCTGTACGACCCGGACTTCCCCGGGGGCGAACTGGCGCAGACGCGGCTCGCTCAGCCCGCCCTCTTCGCCGTCGAGTACGCGGCCGCCACCGCACTGTGCGGGCTCGGCGTGGTTCCGTCCGCGGTGGTCGGCCACAGCCTCGGGGAGCTCACCGCCGCGTGCGTGGCCGGGGTGTTCGACCTGCCCGACGCGGCCCGCCTGGTCGCCCTGCGCGGCCGGGTGATGCAGGACTGCCCGCCCGGCGCCATGCTCGCGCTGGGCTGCGGCGAGAGCGAGACACGGGTGCTGATCGCCGGGTCCGGACTCGCCGTCGAGCCCGCCGCGTTCAACTCCCCCGGGGCCGGCGTGGTCGCGGGCACCGAGGGAGCCGTCACGGCGTTCGAGACCTGGCTGGCGGGCCGGGTCCACACACAGCGCCTGCGCACCAGCCACGCCTTCCACTCCGCGCTCATCGAACCCGCCGTCGCCCCGCTCCGCGCGGAGCTGGCGCGGATCGCCGTACGACCGCCCGCGATTCCGTGGGCCACCACCGACGGCCGGCTCGTGCTCCCGGGCGAGGCGGTCGACCCGTACGGCTTCGCCGAACGGGCACGCGCCACCGTGCGGTTCGCACAGGCCCTCGACGCACTCGCCGCGCACCTGCCGGGCGCGGTGGTCGTGGAGGCCGGTCCGGGCCGGGCGCTGTCCGCGATGGCGGCGGCCGCGGACCTGACCGCGGTGCCCCTCGGCGCCGGCCCCGGCGAACCGGCCGGCGGCCAGGGCGTGCTGACCGCGCTGGGCACGCTGTGGGCCATGGGCCAGCCGGTCGCGCTCGACCAGCTGTGCGCCACCGGTGAGCCGGTCCGGCTGCCCGGCTACCCATGCGCCGGCCCGCGCCGCATCGCACCGGAGGCCGCCGCCCACTCGGCGGCGGCCCGCCCCGCCACCCCGATGGGCGCCGCTCCGGTACCGGTCGCGGACCCGGCGGCGGCCGGGCCGGCCCCGGCTGCCGACACGGACGTCGCCGCGCTGGTGCCCCGACTCTGGCGCGAGCTGCTCGGCCACGAGGACCTCACCGACGACGCGGACTTCTTCCTGCTCGGCGGCGACTCCCTGCTGGTCACCCACCTCGCCCGCAAGCTGCGCACCGAGCTGGGCGTCAAGGTGCCGATGCGCGACCTGCTGCTCGGCCGGACGCTGGCCCGGCAGATCGAGCTCGTCCGCGGCCTCGTGGCGCGCGAACCGGAGGCCGCCGTCGCGGCCGGGTGATCCGCCCGCCGCACGGTGAACGGCCGCCGCCCCCGGAAGAAGGTCCCGGGGGCGGCGGCCGTCGCGGTGCAGCTCACACGGCCTGCGCGCCGACCGCAGTCGTGAGCTCCAGGAGGGGCATGCCCGGCACCTCGAAGCCGAAGACCTGCGCGTACGCCGAGAGTTCGGCATGCAGGCAGGCGACGACCGTGTCCGCCCGGCGGAAGCCGTGCTGCTCGCCGGGGAACGTGAGGTACGCGTGCGGGACCCCGCTGTCCTTCAGCCGCGCCAGGAATGCCTCGGCCTGGACCGGCAGGCAGACCGGGTCGTCGAGGCCCTGAAGCAGCACGAACGGAGCCCGCACCCGATGCGCCCCGCGCAGCGGGGACACCTCGGCGTAGCGGGCCGCGGCCTGCGGCCAGGGGCCGACCAGGCTGTCCAGGTAGCGGGACTCGAAGTCGTGCGTGCCGCGCGCGCTCCACCCCTCCGGGTCCAGCAGCGGGTAGTAGATGCCGGCGACGCTGTACAACTCGGGTTCCCGGACCAGGGACGCCGCGGCCGTCCAGCCGCCGGCGCTGCCGCCGCGGATGCCGACGCGACGCGGGTCGGCCAGGCCCTGCGCCACCAGTCCGCGGGCGGCGGTCGCGCAGTCCCGCACGTCGACCACGCCCCACTGGCCGCGCAGCCGCTCGCGGTAGCCGCGGCCGAAGCCGGTCGAGCCGCCGTACTGCACGTCGGCCACGCCGATCCCGCGGCTGGTGAAGTACGCCACGGACAGGTTCGCCACCAGCGGGGTACGGGTGGTGGGTCCGCCGTGCGCCTGCACCAGGAACGGCGGGCGTTCGCCCTCCGGTGCCGTGTGCCCGGGGTGGTACGGCGGGTACACGTAGGCGTGCACCTCCTCGCCGTCCTTCCCGTGGAAGACGACGTGGTGACCCGGCGGCAGGTACTCCGCGTACGTCGTGTCGGGTGCGCGCAGCACCTCGGCGCCGGCCACCGGCTCCGCGCCGTCCGGGTCGATCAGGAGCAGCGTGCGCGGCTCGCGCGGACCCGCGGCGGTCGCCACGAGCCGACGGCCGTCGGTGGCCAGCACCGCCCACTCGGTGTACCCCTCGGCGCCGTCGAGGTCCCGCAGCGTGCCGTCCGGCTCCAGTACCGCGATCCGGCGGCAGGCCGTGCCGTGGGCCACGAGCAGCCGCCCGCCGCCGAGCGGGAGGAACCACTGCGCCCCGATGCGCCACAGGGCGTCGCCGAACTCCTCCGCGCGCGGGCACAGTGCCCGCTCGATGCCGTCCGGGACGCGTTCGTAGAGGTTCCACCAGCCGTCCCGGTCGCTCAGCAGGTACAGCACACCGGGCCGCTCCGGGTCCCATTCGACCTGGCTGACCGCGACGCCGGGGCCGCCCGCCACCGGCTCGGCCGGGCCGGGCCGGCCGTCCGGGCCGATCGTTGCGCACATCACGGTCGTGCCGTCCCACGGCATGTCCGGGTGGTCCCAGCCGAGCCAGCACACCCGTGTGCCGTCCGGCGAGACCTTCGGGCCGGTCATGAAGTGGTGGCTCGCGGCGAGCACCCGGACGGCCGCCGGGTTCTGTCCGGCCGTGCCGTCCAGCGGCAGCGCGACCAGGTCCCGTCGCACATCGGCCGGATGGTCGCCGAAGGCCTCCTCGCGCAGGCACCACACCTCGTCGCCGACCCGGCTGAAGTCGCTGTACCGGGCGCCCTGGGGCACGGCTGGATCCGGGCTGATCGGCTCCGGCTCGCCGCCGGGCCGCGTCCGGTACACCCGCTGGTCGGCCCAGTGGGTGAAGACGCAGCCCGCCTCGGGGCCGTTCCCGAGCGGCAGCCAGGGCCGCCCGCCGTACTCGATGACCCGGGTGCGCACGTCCCAGCCGGGCCCGAGGGCCTCGGCGACGGTGCCGTCGGGGGCGCGTCGGACGAGCGCGCTGCGGCCGCCCTCGTCGGGGCGCAGCTCGGTCCACCACACCTCCTGGCCGACGAACGCGGCCCACTCGGTGCGCGCCTCGCCGGCCGCCGCGACCGCCGCGGTGACCGGCGAGGTCCAACTGCCGTACGGCGCGGTCCGCGTCGCGGCGCCGGTGCCTGTCGCGGGGCCGGGCGGGGTCGTGGGCCCGGACGTGCGGGGGTCAGTCACGGCCCGCGCTGTACGCCGTGGTGTCGCCGCGCAGTGCCTCGCTCGGGCGGCCGTCGACGCCGACCGGGGCGGGCGCGACGACGGTGAGGCGCTCGCCACGGCGGTACTCGTCGCCGTAGTCGTAAATGGCGTAGTGCGCCGTGGCCTGGTTGTCCCAGATGGCGATGTCGCCGACCCGCCACTGCCAGCGGACGGTGTGCTCGGGCCGGGTCAGGTAGCCCTGGAGCAGCCTGATGATCTCGCGGGAGGCGTCGGGGCCGTAGCCGACGATCCGGCGGGCGAAGCCGCCGAGCAGCAGCGACCGTTCGCCGGTCTCGGGGTGCACCCGCACCGCGGGGTGCTCGGCCTCGTAGGCGGTCGCGATGTAGTGGCCGCGCTCGATGACGGTGTCGTCGGTGAAGTCGCAGTCGTTGCTGTGCACGATGCGCAGCCGGTCGGCGAAGTCGCGCAGCTCCGGCGGCATGCTCCGGTACGCGGTGGCGGCGTTGGCCCAGACGGTGTCGCCGCCGACCGGCGGGATCACCTTGCTGTGCAGGAACGCGAAGGCCGGCGGGCGCTCGATGAAGGTGAGGTCGGTGTGCCAGTGGTTGGCACGGGTGCCCTGCCTGGAGTCCATCTCGCGCATGTTCGGCCGGCCATCGGGGGCGCTGTAGATCGGGTGCCCGAGGGTCAGCCGGCCGAAGCGCCGGGCGAAGGCGGCCTGGGCCTCGTAGTCCAGGTCCTGGTCGCGCAGGAAGATCACCTTGTGCTGGAGCAGCGCCGCGCGTATCCGCGCGACGGCGGCGTCGTCGAGCGGGCTGCTCGCGTCCACTCCGCCGATCACGGCACCGGTGTTCGTGGTCAGTGGCGTGACGGTCACGCCGGTCTGCGGCAGCAGAGTCTCCGTCATGGCTGTTGCCCTTCTGTGGGGTTTCCCGGGCCGGGGTGTCGGCCATCCAGACTTGACAAGATATTGCCACCTTCGTGACTTCAGTGGCAATATTCTTTGCCATGCAGCTCCACGGAGGACCAGCGAAGGAGTTCCCATGGCACCGCTGACGCAGTACGAGGCGCCGGCCACCGCCCCCGCCGCACCCCTCGATCCGGGGCCGTGCGCACCACCGCCCGCCGGCCCCCTGCCCCCGGTCCACGAACTGGTGGGCCGGTTCGCCCGGACCGTCCCGACGCGCACGGCGGTGCGCAGCGGCACGAGCGGCATCGGTTACGGCGAACTCCACACCTGGGCCGGCCGGATAGCGGCCGCACTCGCCGCGGCGGGCGTCGGGACCGGCGCCCGCGTCGGGGTGCTCGCCGAGCCGTCCACCGCCATGATCGCCGCGGTCCTCGGTGTGCTGCGCTGCGGCGCCGCCTACGTGCCGGTGGACCCCTCGCATCCGGACCGGCGCCTCACCGCCGTCCTCGCCGACGCCGGGGTGAGCGCCGTCGTCGTCACCGGCACGGGCGGGGAACGCCTGACGGGCCTGGGGGTGCCCGTGATCTCCGCGGAGTCCGCGGCCGACGCCGGGGAGCCGGACGGTGCGGCGGAGCCGCCCTCCGGGGCGGTGGACGCCGGCGACCCCGCGTACCTGATCTACACCTCCGGCAGCACCGGCGAGCCCAAAGGAGTCGTCGTCGAGCACGGCCAGCTGACCGCCTCGACCGCGGCCCGCCACCTGGTCTACCCCGGGGCACCGGTCTTCCTGCTCGTCTCGCCGCTGGCCTTCGACTCCTCCGTGGCAGGGCTCTGGGGCACCCTCACGGTCGGCGGATGCCTGATCGTCGCCTCCGCCGACGAGGTACGCGACCCAGAGCGCCTGGTCGAGCTGGTCGAGCGGCACGAGGTCACCCACCTGCTGTGCGTGCCCTCCCTGTACAGCGTGGTCCTGGACGCCGCCCAGCGGCTCGGCGGCGAGCGGCTGCGCTCCCTCGACACCGTGACCGTCGCGGGCGAGCCGCTGCCGCCCGAGCTGGTCGCCCGGCACTTCGCCCAGCGCACCGGCCGTACCGCGCTGGTCAACGAGTACGGGCCCACCGAGGCGACCGTCTGGGCCAGTTACCACCGCTTCGACGCGCCCGGACCGGTCTCGATCGGCCGTCCGGTGCCGGGCGCCCGGCTGTACGTCCTGGACGACGAGCTGCGCCCGGTCCCGCCGGGCGGCGAGGGCGAGCTCTGCGTCGGCGGCGCGGGCGTGGCGCGCGGCTACCACGGCCTGCCCGAGGCCACCGCCGAGCGGTTCCTGCCGGACCCCTTCGCGGGCCCGGCCGACGCGCGTATGTACCGCACCGGCGACCTCGTGCGCCGGCTGCCGGACGGCACGCTGGCGTTCGTGGGACGCCGCGACGACCAGGTCAAGATCCGCGGCCATCGCGTCGAGCTCGGCGCCGTCGAGGCGCACCTGTGCGACCTGACGGGCGTCCGGGAGGCGGCTGTCGTCGTGGACGGCACGGGCCACGGCCTGGTGGGCTTCGTCCTCGCCGCGGACCCGGTCGACCCGGCCGACGTCAAGGAGCGGCTGGCCGAGCGGCTGCCCGGTGCCATGGTGCCGGCGCGGATCGTGGTGCTCGACCGGTTCCCGCGCACGGTCAACGGCAAGACGGACCGGGCCGCGCTGCGGCAGCGGGCCGAGGAGCGGCCGGCGGTCGCTCCCGCCCAGGCCCCCGCGCCCGCCCCCGCGGGCGACCTGACCGCGCAGGTGACCGCGGCCTGGGCCGAGGTGCTCAAGACCACGCACGTGCCGGTCGACGTCAACTTCTTCGACCTCGGCGGGCATTCGCTCGCCATGTACCAGCTCCGGGAGGCACTGGAGCGGCACACCGGGCAGCGGCCGCCGGTCGTCGCCCTGTTCCAGCACACCACCGTGGCGGCACAGGCCACGATGCTGCGCGACGGCGCGGACCGCGGCACGGACGGCGGTCAGGACTCCCGGGCCCGCCAGGCGGCGGCCCGCAGGGCCCGCGCCCTGCGCGCGAGCCGCCGGGCCGCGGAACAGCAGGAGGCGTCATGACCGCCGTCACGACCACCGCCCGCGGGCTGCAGTGCCTCGCACCCGACCCGGAGGCGCAGGTCCGCCTCGTCTGCTTCCCGCACGCCGGAGGCTCCGCGTCGTTCTTCCGCGACTGGGGCGCGGGCCTGCCCGGGATCGAGGTGCACGCGGTGTGCTACCCGGGACGCGCCCAGCGGATCGCCGAGCCGCCGCCGACCGACCTGTGCCGGCTGGCCCACGACATCGCCGAGGTGATCGTGCCGCTGGCCGACCGGCCCGTCGCCCTGTTCGGGCACAGTATGGGCGCACCGATCGCGCTGGAGACCGCCGCCGCCCTGGAGGCCCGGGGCATCCAGCCGATCAGGCTGTTCGCCTCCGGCTCGCGTGCCGCGCCCTACCCGCCGGCCTGGGACGGCCGCCTGGACGACGAGGACGACGCCGCCGTCGTCGAGCAGCTGCTCACCCTCGGCGGTACGGACCCCGAACTCGCCGCCGACCCCGAGTTCCAGGAGCTGGTCCTGCCGTACGTGCGCGCCGACGGGCACATGTTCCACTCCTACGTCCCGCGCGCGGACCTGTCCGTGCGGTGCCCGGTGACGACGATCACCGGCGACGCCGACGAGGACGCGGACCTGCGCCCCTGGGCGGAGCTGACCCGTGGCGGCCTGGAGGAGCACGGGGTGCCGGGCGACCACTTCTACCTGGTGCCGGCCCCTCCGTACGCCCTGATCCGGGAGTCGCTCACAGCGCCCGCCACCGTGGGCTGACCTCGTCGGGTACGTGTGTGCCGCGCGCCGGACACGCACGTACCCGGCCGGCACGACGTACGGGCCGTGCCCGATCGTCCGCCCTCGGCCACGATCGGTGCCGCCCGGCGCCCAACCAATCGCGGAGCAGTGGGGAGGAGCCCCGATGCCCAGGCCGGACCACGCCGACGTCGTCCGAACACACCCGTCGGTGCACGAGGTGGTGACCACCGTCAGCCGTAAGCTGCCGGCCCGTACCGCCGTGCGCACCGGAGCCGATGCGGTCACCTACCGCGAACTCGACCTGTGGGCCGGGCGGATCGCCCGGCGGCTCGCCGCGGCCGGGGTGGACCGGGGCGACCTCGTGGGCGTACGGGTCGAGCCGTCGCCCGCCCTGGTCGCGGCGGCGCTCGGCGTCCTGCGCGCGGGCGCCGCGTGTGTTCCCCTCGACCCGGACATGCCGGACGGCGGCCTGCGGGCGCCGCTGCGCTGCACCATGGCCCCGACCACCGGCCCGGGCACCGTGCCCGTGGAACGCCACGACTCCGTGCCGGTCCCGGACCGGGTCGCCTTCCCGCTGAACGCTCCGGACGATGCCGTCTGGCTGACACGACCGGCCTCGCGAGGGACGGGCCCGTCCGGCGGTGTGGTCGTCACGCATGCCGAGCTGTCCACCGCGACGGCGGCGTGGCACACCGTGTGCCCGGGGACGCCGGTGCTGCTGCTGACGGAGCCGCTCGCCCACGATGTCGCCGCGGCCGGGCTTTGGGCCACCCTCGCCGCCGGCGGGCGACTGGTCCTGGCCGCCGACCACGAGGCGCGGTGCCCGGATGCGGTGGCACGGCTCGTGGAGCGGCACCGGGTGACCCAGCTGCTGTGCACACCGGCGCTGTACGACGAGGTGCTGGAGGTCTCAGCGGGAGAGGCCCGGCAGCGGCTGCGCACGCTGGACACGGTGACACCCGTCGGCGCACCGCTGCCACCCGACCTGATCGACCGTCATGAGAAGTTCCTGGGAGGGATGGTGGCGCTCGTCGACACCGCCCGCTTGGCCGCGCGGGTGGCCCCCGCACCGCACCGGCCGGGCGGCCGGGAGCCCTGGGGCTTCACCGTCGCGGATGCACGCGGCCGCTTCGGCCGCCCGGACGCCGTCGTCCGCAGACTCGCCCGCGCGGACGCGGGCACCCGGACGAACACCGGCTCGCGGACCACGGTGGCACGCACCCGAACGGACACCGTGCCGGCCCGTACCCGAACGGCTGCCAGCCCCTAGCATCCTCCGCCCGCCGAACCGGAAGGAGCACGTCCCGCATGTCCTCCGTCCCGCCCGAGTCCGCCCCCGACCCCACCCCTCCCTACCCTCTGCGCCCGGTACGCGCCGACGAGTTCGAGACCTGGGCCCGGGCCGTCGCCAACAGCTACGGCGAGGACCGGACGGCGTCCCAGCTCGCCGTGGAACGGGCCGCCATCGAACTCGACCGCACCCTCGGCGCGTTCCACGGTGCCGAACCGGTCGGCGGCGCCGCGCTGCACACACGGGCCCTCACCGTGCCCGGCGCGGTCGTGCCTGCCGCGCGCGTGGTCTGGGTGGGCGTGGCCCCCACCCACCGGCGGCACGGCATCCTCACCTCACTCATGCGCCGGCAGCTGACCGAGCTGTACACGGCGGGGCGGGAGCCGATCGCGGTCCTCAACGCCTCCGAGGCGGCGATCTACGAGCGCTTCGGCTACGGCGTCGCCTCGTACCAGGCCGACTACCTGGGCGACACCCGGGCGATGGCCTTCCGCCCCGGTACGGACCTCGGCCGGGGCACCGTCCGGCTGCTGCCCCGCGAGGCGGCCCGGCCGGTCCTGGAGAAGCTCTACGACACGGCCCGCACCCTGACCGCGGGCCGCGTCGACCGGCCCGGGCCCTTCTGGGACGACCGGCTGTACGACGAGGAGCACGCGCGGCACGGGGCGACCTCGCTGCGCTTCGCGGTGCACACCGAGCCCGACGGGGAGGCGACCGGTTACGCCCTCTACCGGCTCGGCGGCGGCGGCCACGAGAACCCGCACAGCACGGTGCTGGTCGGCGAGGTGGTGACCACGACCCGGCCGGCGTACGCGGCCCTGTGGCGCTACCTCGCCGGCATCGACGTCCACCCCTGGATCCGCTACCGCGGCGCCCCCGGCGAACCGCTGCTGCACATGCTGACCGACATGCGGGCCCTGCGCGTCACCGTCTCGGACGGCCTGTGGCTACGCCTGGTCGACGTCCCCCGGGCACTGGCCGCGCGCCGCTACGCGCTGCCGCTGGACGTGGTCCTCGACGTCGAGGACCGGTTCTGTCCCTGGAACACAGGCCGCTACCGGCTCACCGCCCACCACACGCAGGCGTCCTGCGAGCGCACGACCCGCCCGGCGGACCTCCGGCTCACGGCGGCGGACCTCGGCGCCGTCTACCTCGGCGGCACCACCCTGGACAGCCTCGCCCGCGCGGGCCGCTGCACCGAACTCCGCCCGGGAGCCCTGGCGCACTGTTCAACGGCCTTCCGCGGCAGCCAGGAACCCTGGTACTCCGCCGAAGTCTAGCCCCGACGTCGCTGACTTAACAGGGCTAGCGATTCGCTGACCTGCAACGATGTTCCGATCGGCATGTCCTGGAAGCCCGCAAAGTCACCGGGCGTTGAGTCCAGCCCGCGAGCCGCCGCACGGCTCGGCCCGCCCCGCCGGGGCAGGCCGAGCAGGCCAGGCAGGCCGGGACGGGAACCGCTCAGGGCGCCGGCGGGCCGTGGCCGGCCGGCCACCGCGTTCCCCGCCGGACGGCCGCCCGACCGAGGCCGCCGAGTTCTGACGGCCTGACGTGTGCCGTGTCCGGTCCGCCGGGCACGGCACACGCGCATCGAGCACGGCACACGCCGGTCCCCTCACGGAAGCCGCTGGTGAACCCACCGGCGCCGCCCCGCCGGCCACGGCTCCTGGGTCGCGGGACGGCTGATGCGCTGCCAGAAGGCAGCGAGGTGCGCCATGCCCGGGAGCCGCGCCACGGCACACGCGCATCGAGCACGGCACACGCCGGTCCCCTCACGGAAGCCGCTGGTGAACCCACCGGCGCCGCCCCGCCGGCCACGGCTCCTGGGTCGCGGGACGGCTGATGCGCTGCCAGAAGGCGGCGAGGTGCGCCGTGCCCGGGAGCCGCCCCATGGCAGGCCCCGTCGCGAGCAACACGAGCGCGGCCACGTCCAGTGCGGCGAGCGCGCCGAGGGCCAGGCACGGACCGGCCAGGAGGCCGACGAACAGGCTGAGTGGCGGCCCGGCGCTCCACGCCAGGACCGTGCCCACGGCTGTCGGGCGGGGCCCGGCGGCCGCGCCGTACGCGAGGAGGCACATGAGCAACGCCACCGCGCCCTGCGGCAGCGACGGTCCGACGGCCAGGCCGGCCCCCGCGACCGCGCCGAGGGCGAGCGTGACGGGCGGGCCGGTCCGCCGGGCACTGCCCGGAGTCGCCGCCGGGGTTGCGGCCGGCCCGGCACCCCGCTCGGGTCCCCTCCCCGCCACCCGCCCGGGCCGACGTGCCGGGCCGTACCGGTGCATGCCGGGCCGTCGGCGTGCCCGAGCGTACCGGCGCGCGCCCAGCGTCACCGCTCCCGTCGCCGTCGCGGCGAGCGCCGCCCCGAAGGCGGCGCCGCCCGGCAGACCGGCCGCCAGGAGCAGGCCCGCCGGGAGGGCGACGGCGGGCTGCAGCGCGCACAGCAGCCCGGTCGCATGGCCGTTCGGCCGACTGGCCGAGGTCATCCGTCACCCCTCTCCCGCTGTCCCACGAGCGGTCCGGTCAGGTCCGGTCAGAAGAACCTCCGCACGAGTCAGAAGAACGTCCGCACGAAGTCGATCACCGTCTCGCCTCGTGTCACCGGAATCAGCTGCCACTTGTCGAAGGCGGTGCACGGATAGGCGAGGCCGATGCCCGCCCAGTCCCCCACCCGGATGTCGTTGCCGGGCGCGAGCCGGATGAAGGCGTGCTGGTCGTTGATCTCCTTGATGACGCAGTCGTGCAGCGCATGGACGGACCCGTCGTCGCGGCGGACCAGCTGCGGCTCGGGCTGCCAGGCGTCGAAGGAGAGGTCGCGCTTGCCGGCCGTGACCAGCGCGAGGCCCGGTTCGGGCCGCGAGGTGACCCGGCCCCAGGCCCGCAGCGCGGGCCGCAGCCGCTCCGCCCCCGCGGTCTCCCGGGAGAACGGCGACATCCAGCGGTAGAAGCCGTCGTCGTGGACGATGTAGCAGCCACTGCGCAGCACCGGCAGCACGGTCAGTCCGGCCGGCCAGGGCCCGGTGAGGACATCGGCCACCTGGTCGAAGAAGCAGCTGCCGCCGGCCGTCACGACGACGGTGTCGGTCTCGAACAGGCCCTCCTGGTGGATCAGTTCCGTCGTCTCGCGCATCCGGCGCAGGAACGCGTCGATCACCCCGAGGCTGTACGGCGAGGGGTCGTTGACGAGGACGCCCTCGTAGCCCCCGACGCCGATCAGCCGCAGCACCGGGCTCTCGGCCACCGCTCGTGCCGTGGCGAGCGCCTCCGCCACGGTACGGGCGCCGGCCCGGCCACCCGTACGGCCGATCTCGACGATCACGTCGATCGGCCTCGCCGGGGCGGGCCGCAGCGCGCTGAGCGCGTCATGCATGCGCCGGACGACCTCGGGCGAGTCGGCGAAGGAGCTGAACCGGTAGTCGGGGTCGCGCTCCAGGTCGGCGCTGACCCACTGCAGCGAGGGCGCGTCGACGAGTTCGTTGGCGAACAGGACGTTGGCGACGCCGAACGCCCGGTAGACCCGCAGCTGCGCGGTGTTGGCGGCGGTGATCCCCCAGGCTCCGGCGTCGAGTTGGCGCGCCCACAGCTGCGGCGCCATGGTCGTCTTGCCGTGCGGAGCCAGCTGTACGCCGCGTTCGGCGCACCACTTGGCCATGGTGGTGACGTTGTGCTCCAGCGCGTCGGCGTCGATCGTGAGCACGGGCCCGACGAACCCGTCGTCGAAGACGTTCAGGGACCGGGCGGCCAGCTCTGCCACCGTGCTGCCCTCTGCAGCGACCGGAAGTCCCTTGAAGCGCCAGTCGATCCGCTCGTCGCCGAGCGCCTGCAGCGCTTCCCGGGCGATCGCCTCGTACTGTGTGGTCACCATGCCTCCCGCCCGCGCCCGATGTCTCTCCGGGCTGCCCGAAATCAGTAAGTCCGCAACTGGCAAGGTCCGGGTCACCCGACGACCGCCCGCAGTTCCCGGGCGAACACGTCGATGTCCTCGGGGGTGTTGTAGTAATGGGGTGCGACGCGTACTGCGTGGTCGACGCCCTGCCGGCGCATGTACAGCGGCGTGTGACCGCCCTGGGCCACCCAGACGTTGACCCCGCGCGCGGCGAGTTCGTCCCGCAGCCGGGGCGCCGACACGTGCTCGCACACGAACGTGACGAGGGACGCATGGCGGGTGCCGGGGTCGACGAGCCGGATGCCGGGCCGTTCCTCGACCACCGCGCGCACCAGTTCGCGCAAGGGGGCCCCGGACGGCGTGTCCGGTGTCTCCGTACGGTCGAGGTGGTGCCGCAGGGCCGCGTCGAGCCCCATGACGGCGGCCGCGGACCGCTCGGCGTACTCGAAGCGCCGGGCGCCGTCGGTGCGCACGGCATAGTTCGTGTCGGACGTCATGTCGGCGACGTGCAGGTCGTGGAAGGGGGGCCGGGCGGTCTCGCGCAGCCGCGGCCCGATGGCGGCGAAGCCGGTGCCGCGCGGCCCGCACAGGTACTTGCGGCCCGCCCCGGTCAGCAGGTCGCAGTGGATGTCCTGGACGGAGAGCGGGAGTTGGCCGACCGACTGGCAGGCGTCGACGAGGTACAGGCACGGCCAGGGGGCGAGGATCCGTCCGATCTCCTCGACGGGATTGACGATGCCGCACCCCGAGGGCACGTGCGGGACCGAGACGACGGCCACGTCCTCCCGGATGTTGTCGCGCAGCCATGCCAGGTCCAGGTCGCCGTCGGGCAGCAGGGGCACGACCTCGATCCGTACCCCGGTGCGCCGGCGCAGTTCGGTCCAGAGGATGAGGCTGCCGGCGTACTCGTACGGTGTGATCCAGATCCGGTCCCGTGACGACAGCGACAGAGCCGTGACGGCGGACGTCCAGGCCCGGGTGGCGCTGTCGAACAGCGCCAGGTCCTCGACCGGCGCGTCGAGCACCCGGGCAAGGTTCTCGTACACGCCTTTCTCGAGCGTGTCGGCGTACCGTAGTTCCGTCTCGTACGCACCGTCGCGCGATTCCCGGCGCAACTGGCCCTCCATGGCGGCCACGACGGTGTCGGGCATGAGTCCGGCGCCGGCGGTGTTCAGGTGTACGGGCATGGTGCTGTTCCTCCGTCCTGGGTGGGGGTCAGAAGTCCCGTGCGAGGGCGGCGGCCTCGGCGAAGGAACCGCCGTCGGTGAGCTGCCGGGGATCGCCTCCGGCGCGGCGCCACCGGCGGTACTTGGCGGCGTAGCTGATCAGCGTCTCCTGGTCGCGCCGGCCGCGGGAGCGAGTGAGGATGCCCGCCCACAGCCCGTCCCAGCGGGCGTACGCGGGGTCCTCCAGGAGCACGCGGTGGGCGCGCTTCATGTTCCAGAACGGCACGCCGGTGTTGAGGTGGTGCACCAGGTGGTAGTTGTCGTGGTGCCGGCCGAGCAGGAACCGCTCGATCGCCCAGCCGTGCCGGTTGCGCGTCATCAGGATCTGTCGCGACTCGCTCTCCGGCAGCGGGTAGTGCTCGGCCAGCTCCGACAGCCAGCCGATGGCGATGGCGGTGGTGAACATCGGCACGAGCCAGAAGAGGAGCAGCTCGGACAGCCAGCCCTGCCAGGCGCAGAGGGACCCGATGGCGGCCCACTGCGCGAGCAGCAGAAGGCGTTCGGTGCTCTGCCGGACCGGCATGGACACCGCGGCGTCGTCGCCGTTGAAGAGGATGCGGTCGCGTACGACGTACCGCACGTACGGCGCGGCCCGCAGGCCGAGGATGGCGCAGGCGATGTTACGGAGGAAGAACGTCCGGTCGGACTGGGTGTGGTCGTAGATGCCGACGCCGACGTGGAAGTTGTAGTCGGGGTCCTTCGAGGGGTCGCCCAGGAAGCGGTGGTGGAAGCCGATGTGGGAGTTCCGGTACGGGTTGTACATGTGCAGCACGAGGTAGCCGGAGAACACCGTGCCGAGGAGCAGGTTGAGCCGCCAGTTGCGGGCGAGGACCTTGTGCGAGGACTCGTGCAGCAGGTTCACGAAGGCCCGCTGGGTGGAGCCGATGAGGATGAGCGAGACGGGATAGAACCAGTAGGAGACGCCCACGCACAGCCAGACGGAGACGGCGACGAGCAGGTAGTCGGCGAGCAGCGCCAGCGGGGCGTGGTGGTTGTCCAGCGTGCACAGCTCTCTGAGCTGCTTGCGTACGCTGCGGTCGAGCCTGCTGAAGTCGAGGCTGCGGAGATCGTTCTGTACGGAGGTCGTCACGTTTCCTCTCCAGTGCGGGATGGCGGCACAGCGCGGACCGAGGCAGAGGGCGGGGGTGTGCGGGCGTCGCGACGGCGACCGGGACGCGTGTGCGGCCGCGGGGCGGCGCCGGCTCCTCGCGCGCTCGCGGAGGCGTGACCGCGAGGGACGCTCCGCGGCGCACACGTCGTTCAGGTGGACGGTTCGCACGTCGCCGTCATGGGGGGCGTCGCTCGACGTCTTGCGGGGTCGCCCGCCGGTCAGGCGGTCGGGCCGGCGAGGATCGCGTCGAGCAGCTTGCCGGCGCCGAAGCGGACGACGTCGGTGGCCGGCAGGCCGGTGGCCGCCTCGATGGCGGCGATCTCCTCACGGGCCCGGTCGTCCGGCAGCCCGGCGGTGATCAGCGAGAGGCCGACGACGGGGCAGCGGCCCTCCGGCCACACCCAGCTCGCACCCTCGGCGTGCATCTCGATCGCCCGCTCCAGCGACGGCAGCGGGTGGTCCGGCAGCAGTTTGATGGCCGGCCGGCTCAGGTCGTGGCACAGGATCAGGGAGTCCGCGCGGCTGCCGTGCATGAGGAACAGCGGACCGCCGGAGCCGCGCGGATGGTTCAGCGCGCCCTGGCCCTCGACGAGCACGAGGTCGCTCTCCTCGACGGCGGCGCACACCTCCTCCTCGATGATCTTGGCGACATAGTCGACCATCACCGCGTCGATCGAGACGCCCCTACCGGTGATCATGGTGCCGATCTGCCCGGTCGCCACGAACGCCGGCCCGAGGCCACGGCGCAGCGCCTCCTTCTCGATCTCCAGCATCGTGGTCATCTTGCCGATGCCGCAGTCGGTGCCGACCGTGAGCACGGTGCGCGAGCCGGGCCGGTGCTTCCTGATCTCGAACACTGGCTTGCCGTCGTCCTGGAACTCGACGGTGTAGCGCTCCTTCGGCTCTCGGCGGACGTCCCACAGCCGGGCCCCGCTGCGCTCGGCCGCCGCGGTGAACTCGGCGTCCTCGAACAGCATGGTGTGCAGGCCGTTGATCACGTCGAGGCCGTGCCCGATCACCTCCAGGACCATCGGCCGCCAGCTCGGCGGCAGGATGCCGCCGGTGGGCTCGGTGCCCAGCAGGACCGCGTCCGGCTGGAACGCCAGCGCTGCGGCGATGTCCGCCACGATGGGGATGCCGGCACCGAGGCCGCCGCCGACCGCCTCGGCGGTGTCACGGCCCGCATTCTCCCGGTCGATCACGGCGACGACACGGTCGGACCGGTACCGCAGGATGCCGGTCACGGTCTTGGCCGTGCTCGGGGTGATCTCGCCGTCGGCGAGGATCGCGATGCGCTTCAGGTGGTCCATCTCAGTGCCCTTCGTCTGAACGTGCGGTGGTGCACGTACGGGTGCGCGCCAGGCCGAGGCCGACGCCGGCGACCGTGGCCGCGCCGAGCGCCAGCCAGTACCAGTCGCTCCCGCCGTGCTGGTAACAGGTCAGGAAGACGACTCCGCCGAACAGCGAGCCGAGGGCCTCGCCGGTGGTCAGCGAGACGCCCTGCAGGTTGGACGAGGTGAGGGGGGAGACGTTGGTGAGGCGGTTGAACGCGATGCTGACCATCGGCGCGTAGAGCATCTCGGCGAGCGCGAACACCCCCATGGCCAGGGCCGCCCCGGCGACGACCGGCAGGCCGGCGCCCAGCAGGACGATCCCGCCGCCGAAGGCCAGCACGCCGAAGGCGAGCAGCGTGTCGGGCGCCGTACCGGCGCGCAGTCTGCGGTTGGCCAGTACGGTCACCCCGGACTGGAGCAGCACGATGGCCACCGGGGGGCCGCCGAGCAGCACCGCGCGGAGCATCGGGGAGTCGATCGCCAGGCTCACGTACAGCGCGAACGCCGAGTAGAACTGCCCGTAGACGAAGGCCCCGGCGACGGTGAGCACGATGGCGCGCAGGCACTCCGGATCGCGCACCGCGCGGATCCGCGCCCGGGCCCCCTCGGTGCGCCGGACGGTGCTCGGAGGACGCAGCACGCTCGGCACGCCGACGAGCAGCGTCGCGGCGGCGGCCAGGTAGGCGAGGGCGACGAAGCCGAGCAGCGGCCGGCCGTCGCCGGAGACGTAGAGCGCACCGGCGATGAACGGCCCGAGCGCGGCAGCAGTGTTGGTGGCGATCTGCATGATCGCGTAGACGACGTTGCGGGCCGGCTCGGCGGCGAGGCTCTCCGCGACCAGCACCCGGACGAGCACGCCGTGGACGCTGTTGCCGAACCCGGCCAGGCACAGCGCCAGCACCACCTGCGGCGGGCTGGTGGTGTACGCCAGAGCGCCGAACCCGGCGGCCGAGCACATCATGCCCGCCGCCATGGTCACGGAGTACGGCAGCCTCGGCAGCCATCGGCTGACCGGCAGCGAGGACAGGCCGATGCACAGCAGGAAGGCGAACATGCCGAACCCCGCGACCGACGCGTTGCCCCGGCCGCCCTGGGTCAGCATCACGACGAGCACCGGCATCAGGGAGAACTTGCCGAACTGGCAGCACAGGTAGTTGATGCCGATGACCCGGCGCAGCGCCGATTCGCTCATCCTGGGCCCGGTGCCCGCCCGTTCGATCAGCTCAGTCATCGACGGCACGGTCCGTCCGCTCGTAGCCGACGTGCCGGGACAGGTCGTTCTCGCGGCTGAGGTCACGGTCCCCGGGCGGCGACGCCGGCTCGGTGGCCGCCGCCGACGGCGGGGTCACGGTGAAGACCAGCCGCGCTGCGTTCGCCGCGGCCTTCGCCGCGGCTTCGGCGCTGCCGGTCCCGGTGGCGATCACGTATCCGGCGCGGTCGCCGGACCAGCGGACCGGGCCGATCCGCCCACCGACCTCGTGCAGAACGCGGAACTCCACCACGTCCGGGTCGGCGAGTACCTCCTCCTGCCCGGTGACGGCGACCAGTTCGCCGCACGGGGCGTCGGCGAACCGGATCGCGGAGCCGCGCTGCGTCCGTGGCGGGCCGGGCAGGGGTTCGGTGCGGCTCAGCGCCCACGCGACGGTCAGCTCTTCCATGTCAACGCCGTAGGCGAGGCGCACGAGTTCGTTGATCCGGTCGCCGCCGCGCCGGCAGTGGCCCTCGACGATCCGCGGCCCGGCGGGGGTCAGCTTCACCTCGACGTGGGACGGTCCGTCGGTCAGGCCGACCGCGTCGAGGAACGCCTCGACCAGCTCGACCGCCGCCGCGCGGTCGGCCTCGGGCAGGGCGGCGGGCACGGTGTGCCCGCGCTCGACGAACCCGTGGCCGGTCTCCTTGTCGGTGACCGCGAGCACGACGTGGCGGCCGGCGAAGGTGAAGGTCTCGACGCTGATCTCGGGGCCGTCGAGGTGTTCCTCCATCAGGAACGCGCCGGCCCCGGTGGCGTCGAACCGCTCGGCGGCCGCGGCCACCTCGTCCGGCGCGACCAGGACCACCCCGAAGCTGCCGGTCGCGGCGACCGGTTTGGCGATGAACGGGAAGCCGTGCTCGGCGCCGAACGCGCGCAGGTCCGCCGCGGTCCGCCCCAGGGCGGCCGCCACCGGGCTCACGCCCCGCTCGGCGAGTCTGGCGCGCATGGCCCACTTGTCGGTGACGAGGCGGGCCGTCTCCGGGCGCGGCCCGCGCAGCCCCAGTCTCTCGTTGAGCGCGGCGAGGGCCAGCAGGGCGTGTTCCTGGATGCTCACGACCGCGTCGAACGGCCGGAACAGGTGCAGATGCGCGACGAGGTCGACGAACGCCGGCTCGGTGTAGTCGGCCAGCAGCGTCACCACCGGAGCTGCGGCCTCCGCGGCCCGGACCCGGTCGGGTCGCTGCGCCCACCACACCTCGGCGCCCAGCTTGACTGCCGCGTCGACCATGGTCTGCTGATCACCGAGGACGAGTACACGAGGCTTCATGGCAAAGGATGTTGACAGAAATTTACCCACCTTGGCAACCTCTGGGCGAAGCATCTGTCAAAAGAGGAAAAGGCTTCTGGCGCGAGCCGATCCCGACCGACGGCGGCGAGCGGCAGATTGTCTGCCTTGCCCTGCCCTGGACGTGGCCGATCGGATGGGATGGGCTTCCTCCGCGAAGCAGGTCTTCGGGTTCGTGGAGAGGATGTCCTCATGGGTACTGCGAAGTGCTCGGGGGAGTTCAGTCGGGACGCGGTGGCGCTGGTGGAGGCGAGTGGCCGGCGGGCCTCGTCGGTGGCGCAGGGCCGGGTGTCGGGCCGGAGTCGCTTCGCAAGCGGGTCGCGGGCCCCGAGCAGCGGCGGCCTCGGGTGCGGGCGGTAAGGGCCCGTTGAGCCTGGCGGAGCGTGAGGAGCTGCGTCCGCTTCAAGGCCCAGAAACCGGAGATCCCGCCAAACTCGATGAGTCAGGCGGGATTTCAGGGCATCGAACGGTTCGACGGCCTCGGCCGGAACGAACGGTCCGAAGTGCTGCTGTCCCTGGTAGCCGGCGAGCTTGCACACGGCCTTGAGCCGGAGGTCCTGGCCCTGCTCGGCGCGCTCGCTTTCGGTGGTGGCCGGCGTCAAATGGTGGTCGACGCCGGGCTCATCCCGCACCAGCACGGTGATCTGGTCGAGGTGGTTCAGCCCGACCGGGCCTTCCAGCCCGACGCGCAGGGTCCAGTCGGGTCCCCGCGCTGTCAGATGGAAGGTCAGCTCGGGGGTGAGCCGGGAGCGACGGCCGTCATGGGGTGCTCTCCTTGCGGTCGGGGGGTGTGGCGCACCTGCTGGCGGGGAACTCAGTGGCGGCGGTCGGCGACGAACTCGGCGAGCGCGACGAGGTCCGCGGTGGCACCGGGGTGCGTGGTCACGGTGCCGAGCGCCGCCACGGCGCGGTCGAGGTCGCGCCGGGCCTGAGCGGCGGTCTGGGTGTCACCGTCGGCCTTCCGGATCAGGGCGGCGGTCCGGTGCAGGGTCCACTCGGCATCCGCGGTGTCCAGGGGGCGGTCCAACAGCTCGGCGATCTCCTGTCCGAGCGCGCCAGCGGACAGTGCGTGGATCAGCGGGAGGGTCTTCTTGCGCCGCCGCAGGTCATTGAAGACGGGCTTGCCCGTCACGGCGGGGTCACCCCAGATCCCCAGCAGGTCGTCCACGGCCTGGAAGGCGGTGCCGAGGTCGCGGCCCATCCGGGTCATGGCGGCCACCGTCGGCGCGGGAGCGCCGGCCAGCAGGGCGCCGAGCCCCGCCGCGCAGCCCAGCAGGGCCCCGGTCTTGCCCGCCGCCATGCTGGTGTACTCGTGGACCGTGACTGCTCGGGGTCCGGTCCACGGCCGCAGTTCGAAGGCGGCGTCGGCCGCCTGTCCGTTGACCAGCTCGACAAGGGTGTCCGCCAGCAGCGCGGTCGCGGCGGTGACGGCGTTCGGGGGCAGGCGGCCGACGTTCTCGGTCAGGGCTGCCAGCGCGAGGGCCAACAGGGCGTCTCCGGCCAGCAGCGCTCGCCCCACCCCGAACGCCTTCCACGCGGTTTCCCGGTGTCTTCGCTGCTCGTCGCCGTCCATGATGTCGTCGTGCAACAGAGAGAACACGTGCACGAGTTCGACGGCCACGGCACCGGCCACGGCCGCCTCGGGCCGACCTCCCACGGCCTCGGCCGTCAGCAGGGCGAGGGCGGGTCGCAGGCCTTTCCCGCCGCCGGCCGCGCGCGGTGTCCCGTCGAGGTCGCACCAGCCGAACGCGTACGCTGCCACGTCGCGGACGTCGCGGTGGAGCCCGTGGACGGTCCTGCGCAGGGCCGGGTCGACCAGTTCCCGGCAGCGTTCCATGGACTCGAGCGCGGTGGGGCGGGTCAGGGCCGTCCGGTGCAGGTGCTCGGTCATGCCGCGCCTCCCGCCTGCCGCCGGCCGGGCTCCGCCGGGTGCTGCGGTGCCGGTCGGGGTATCGGTCGGGGTGTCGGCACCATCGGATACGGGCCTGTGCCGTGGGAGGCCTTCGGAACCGCGGTGTGCGGCTCGGCGCCGGGCACAGGCCGCAGCTTCCAGCGGGCGGCGATCGTGGCCAGCGTGAGGGTGGTCTCGGCCCGGCCGAAGACGTCGCCGATGCACGTGCGGCTGCCCGCGCTGAACGGGACCCTCGCTCCGCGCGGGACGTCCTTGGCCCGCTCGGGCAGCCAGCGGTCCGGGTCGACGATGGAGGGGTGACCGGTCGGCACGAGCGTGCCGTCCTCGTGCGCCTTCAAGCCCGCGATGATCGGGGTGCGGAGGAGACGGCCGACCGTCACGGAGTTCCAGACCGCGATCTTGATGTTGTTCCGGCCGGCAAGTCTTCGAGTGGCGGCCTGGCGGATCGCCGGTACTTCCGACACACGCAGTTGCTCTCCTGTGTGGTCCTCGAATCCGTAGTGTCCTGGCGGCATACCGTCCCACCTTCCTGTTGTCGATACGTCCTGAGGCCGCCGGTGGCGGCACCTTCACGTGATGTCGCCACGGCCGATCCAAGCGTGCGAGCGACCGTCTCGACGTTGACGGCCGCCTGCAGTTCAAGCAGTTCGCCCACAGCCGACCCGGCGACCGCCGCACGGTGGGTCGCCGCTGCGGGCTCCGGTCCGGAAGCGGCGGGGCCGGTTTGCCGCGGCCCCGACAGTCCCCATCGGGTGGAGCGCCCAAGATCAGTGACGTGCCTGCCAGCCTGGCCGAGGGGCGAGACTCCGCCGGTGTTCCGATCGTCCGCGCCCTCTCCGGCTTCCTGCGCGGTGGCGGCGGCCATGCTGCCGAGAAGGGCGTGAGCGCCGCTCGCGGCCATGAGCCCCGTGCTACGAGCGCGGGGCGCAGCGGGCCTGCGGGGCGGGCTCGGTGATGGGCTGCTCGCTACGAGAACTCATGCTTCTTCCCGTCTGTTGACGCTTCGCCGGTTCTCCGGCGAAACCGGTTCAAGGCCAACAGTGGAAGATCATCATGACAACCGAAACTTCCGAACCTGGACCAAATCTGTCGGTAGCCACCCCTGTAGCCGGTCGACACCGCAGAGCCGGACCTGGACTCACCACCCAGTCCGGAGGATCCCTGACACCAGGCAGTGGTGGCTGGCCCCGGCGGCCGCGTCGACTGGGCGCAGCTGCCCGAGGACACGGTGTTCGAGGGCGAGCAGCTCGGCCGCTGGGTCGTGGCGCAGCGGGCCGGCTGCCCTGGCCTGGAAGCCGACCAGCAGGATCTGCTCACGGCGATCCGCATCGAGCCGGACCTTGAGCCGGCGGCCGCGAAGGCCGCGGCGGAGGCGAAGCCCGGGTGTTGCGGGCCGACCCGCCGCGCGAAGCTCACCCCGGGGCAGCTGCCACAGCTCGCCCAGCACGGCGTGAAGTGGGCGTGAGCGGCTCCGGCGGGGCCGCGGACCCCTCCGACTCACCACAGAACCCGGACCCGGCCCCATCGGGCATCAGGGCGTCCGACCCGCCCCCCCAAGACCCTCACCGCGGGTACCCCGACCAGGCCCAAGGGCAGTACCCGGCGAGGTCCGGCACGCCGGGCGGCCATGGACGGCGAAGCACCCCGGAGGCGAAGCCGGGACGCATCGCGACCTCGACCACCGACGACACCGCCGCCCACAGCGAAGACCCGATCGCCGACACACGTGGACACGCGCGACAATCAGCGCGATCCGGTCGCCCTGAGCCGGTTCCACCGGGAAGACGCCTTCGCCGACCCGCCCTCAGCCGGAGCGGCACCGGCGGCGACCGCGGTGCCTCCACCAACACGGCCGGCACCACGCCGCAACAACCCCCCGACCAGTAGCCCCCACCCCCGCACCAGGTGGACCGGACGCAGGAACGCCCGGCTCCCCGTCCGACGCCGACGCCGGGCAGCACCGGACGCCCCCTCGGCATCCGGCAGCAGACCGACAACGCAGCAAGGCCCCGCCCGTACAGGACGACCCGAGAAGGCCATCCCGTACCGGCGGAGCCTCGATGCGCTGGTGACAGGCCGACCCGCATTCCTCACCCTGCGGGCCGAGCAGGTCCGGCGAGTCGGCAGGACGCCGGGCGCGGACCGTTCAGACTCCGCGGGTACGTGAACGCAGCCGGTAGGACTCGAGCGCGGCATCGAAGTCATCGCGCGTCAGATCCGGCCACAGAGCGGAGCAGAAGTACAGCTCGCTCTGGAAGCCCTGCCAGGGCATGAAACCGGACAGGCGTTGCGCACCCGAGGTCCGGATCACCAGATCCGGATCCGGCTGCCCGCTCGTGTACAGGTGCCGCGCTATGGCCTGCTCGTCCAGAGCCCCGGCGATCTCCTCGGCCCCGAGACCTCGTGCCGCCAGCTCGGCCACGGATCGGCGGACAGCGTCCACGAGTTCCTGCCGCCCGCCGTACCCCACGGCCACGTTGACGCGCATCCCCGCGGACTGCGCCGACCGTTCCTTCACCGCTCGCATGGCCCGCGCGGTACGTGGGGGAAGCAGGTCGAACGCGCCGATCGGATTGACGGACCAGCGGTCGGCGTCCGCGAGATAGTTCATCCCGTCCTCGATGACCGCCAGCAGCGGGTCCAGCTGCGCGGCCGGCCGGTCCAGGTTCGCCACCGACAGCGCCCAGAATGTCACGGTCCGGATGCCGTGGTCCTCACACCAGTCGAGAACCTCAAGGACCTTGTTGCCGCCGGCCCGGTGGCCTTCCATGGTGCTCAGGCCGCGCGCCTTCGCCCAGGTCCGATTGCCGTCCACGATGAGGGCCAGGTGCCGCAGCTCGGGCACCTGAGCGGGCGCCTCCGGCTCGCGACGCCGCCGCGGCTCCTCGGGCGTGGTGATGGGAGGAAGGCTGCGCGGCACGGGCGTTCCGTCCGCCTCCTGTCCCCTCCGGCCGACGGTGATCGGGTTGCGTAGGAAGCGGCTGACCTCCATGGAGGTCCCCTCCGCGCCCCGTGTCCCCCGGGAGCCTTCGGATTTCATGCAGACCGCGATCCCATCCTTGTTCTGGCAGGTGGACCGCCGGTACTGCCTGACGGATCGCCGGCGTCCAGGACTCGCACAGCTGCTCTCTCCTGTGTGGTCCTCGAACCCGTGATGCCGTGGCGACAGACCGTCCCACCTGCTTGTCGTCACTCTGTCCTGAGCCTGGCGGCGGCGGCTTCACGCGAGGTCGGCGCCACCCGGTCCCAGCCGGGCACCGCGGCCTCGCCGCCGGAGCACAGCCGGCAGCCCGGACCCTCCCGAAGGAACGTTGGGGGGACTTGACCCTCCCACCGGGCTGCATCGTCTTCGAGCAGTCCGCCCGGAGTCCTCGCGCCCGACCCCACCGGGCTTGCCGGTGTTTCCGTTGCCCTCAGCCGCCGCGCTTCTCCCCCGCGAATCCAGCGTCAGTACGACTGGTCGCCGAGGGCAACACCGGCCGGCACCGACCGCAGACGCACGGAACGTCCGTACTGACGCCCCTGCTCGGGACGCGTACCGGGGAGCCGCTCGTCGGCAGAAGTCAACTCTGGTGTCCTTTCATCAGGTTGCCCGGGTTCCCTCGAACATGTTTTCCCGCAAGGGATATTCGGACCTCTCAACCTCAGCAGAACGGCGATCGACGAAGCAACCGAAGCATTTCGCCCGCGCGCGATATTTCGGCCCGAGGCCTTTCGCGACGCACACCGAGGCAAGGGAGCGGGCATCCGTGACGACAACCAGGCTGGCGGCCTGATCCTGAAGAGCTTCTACGCCGAGAACCGCATCATCAACGGACTGGAAGACGGCTTCATCGTCAGGATCGTCGCCTGATCTGACGCCCGCCAGGCGGGGGGGCCACATGACCGCTGCCGCCGCAGCGCTACCGGTCTTTATGCGGGGGCCGGCCAGAACTGGATGAGGTAGCGCTCCACTGCGGCACCGGTGCCTTCGCCCTCCGACAGCGCAGCCGCCTCGGCCCGGCCGGTACGGCTGACCCGGACACGCCAGGAGCGCCCGAGTCCGCCAGCGTGATGACCTCGTCCGTCCGGCCCGTGTGCATCGACCACACCGCTAGCGGCCGTGCTTCTTCTCGGCGGCCGCTGTGATGCGACCTCGACGCCGGCGCCGCTCTCCTGCCCGGGCTCAGCGATTCCAACTACCGCTGGGTCTGACCACGATCGCGTCGCGGTGCGGGCGCCTCAGACCCTCCTGGTCGCCCTCATGGTCTCCGCCGGCAACCTCGACATCCTCGAGACCTGGCTCTACCAGCGCACCGGAACCCACCTCACCGAAACCGACTACTACACAGCGGTCCCGCCCCTGGCCGGACCGGACACCCGTCTGCCCGAGACGAACGGACGGCCACCCCCACCCGCAGGATGAACCCACAGCGGAACAACTACACATCACGGCCAGCCCAGGAACCCCGGGGCCGGCCGTGATGCCCATACATCCGTACGCCGGAGGACCACCGCGCTCACAGCCCCGGCCAGCCGCCATCCACCACCCCGAACACCCTCGAACAGGCCCCGGAAACGACAAAGATCCCGACCGATCTTGACGATCGGCGGGATCTCGTCAACCGAACCTGAGCTCACTCAAGAACGGCCCTGTTGTGGGCTGTTCACGAGTGCCCCTGACCAGGCACTCCAGAGGCGCATGAAGATCGCTTCCCGAATCGGCGGAGATCGTTTCCCACCCCGCTGACGGCCGGGTCCGCCGCTGTCAGACGCAGCGGCAAGGATGGGCGGCATGACGAAGACCGGAGCGGACTACGCGTGGTTCGAGAACGACTTTCCAGACATCGCCGAGGCATACTGCTTCACCCTGGTACGGGGCCTGTCGCCTGCTGACCTGATGTCCCGGCTCGAAGGACGACCGGAGGCGCCGCTGCAGGGCATAGCCGCGGTCGTCGACGCCGCTTTCGCCCAGTACGACCTGGAGGAGGGCGACCGTCAGCTGGTCGCCATGACCACTGCGGGTGCCTGGACGCTCCTGATCGAGCCCAACGGCTACCTCGGAGTCACCGAAGATCGAGTCCTGCCGGCCTCCGCCGGGACGAGCTGGGTCTCTCACTTCGTCAACATCAACGCCGTCGGCACGTTCCTCTGGGCAGAGGACCAGGTCTTGCGCCTCTGCTTCGACCCCATGTTCCCGGAAGACCGATGGGGCACCGCACCCGACGAACTCCTCGACGTCATGGAGCGGATCGGCTTCCATCTCGAAGAGGAGTCTCCGGAAACGGATCTGTCCTCGCCAGCAGCGTTCGCTCTGGCAGAGCACCTGACCGGCGTCGCCATCACTCCGACGCTGCTCCAGGACACGACGTTCGTTTGCGCCACCATCCGGATCCGGTGACATCCTCCGTCCGCACTCCCCCGTCCGGGCCCATGGATGAGGCATGGATGATGGCGCGGTGACGAACATCAGTGACGACCACGTGAAGGTCCACTTCCGGATGGACATAGACGAGGACGGCTGGCCGCCGGCGAGCGTCGAGAGTCTGTGGGCGGTGGACCTCGGCGACGGCACGGTGCGGTTGGACAACACGCCCTGGTTCGTACGCGGAGTGGCCAGCGAGGACATCATCAAGGTGGAGCTCGATGGCGACGGTGTTCTCTGGGCCGGGGAGACGGTCCGTCCGTCTCAGAACTGCACGATTCGGCTGATCGTGCTGAAGGACGACGGTTCAGCGGCTGCCCGGCAGAGCGTGCTGGACGTCTTTCACCGTCTCGGCACGACCGGCGAGGGGATCGAGCAGTTCCGGATGGTGGCCCTGGATGTCCCTCCGCATGCGGATTTGCGGCGGATCCGAAAGCTCCTGGAGCACGGCGAGAGCCAGGGATGGTGGCACTGGGAGGAAGGGTGTGTCACTGCCGCCTGGAACGCCACCAGCACGGGCTGAGGTCCGCGCAGGCCGACCCGGACCGCGCTCCACTCGCGCTTCGGTTTCGGAGCCATCAAGGTCTCTGTCAGCGGGCGCGGATACGGTCCTGCTATGTCGAACTCGTACACGACGCTGTGGACCAATGATCTGTGCCGTGAACTTGAGCGATCCGGCTACGCAGGCCAGCGGCTGACGATGTTGTTCGGCGGACCTCACCAGTCTCTGCCGAGTTTCCAGCGGGCGGGCGTGCAGCCCGGTGATCGGATCTACCCGGTGCGGGTCAAGAACACCCGGCTGCACGTGCTGGGCGCGATGGAGGTGTCCGCGATCATCCCCTACGAGGACGCGGGCGCTTTGCTCCACGATGACGACTACGCGAAGCTCCTGGACTGGCGGCCGTTGAAGGCCGGCTGTGTCACCGAAGTGGTGACCGGCCCGCCGGGCTCACCGCTTTCGTTCGACACGACCGTGCCGCCGGACCTCTTGGAGCGGTTGACCTACACCTCGCGCCGCGGCGAACGGACGCTCAAGTACATCGAGGAAGGCAGGCTGATCCGCTCGGTCAGCCTCCAGGGCGTCTACCGGCTCGCCCCTGCCTCTGCGACAGAACTGCACCGGCTGGTCCTGGACGCCGAAGGCTCCACGATGACGCGTGGGAGAGGCTAAGCGGCATGGACGACGCAACCAGCGAGGCCGGCCGAGCTTTCCTTCGAACTTTGCAGAGAGGCCAGGTCCGCAGGGGTGTGGTGTCCTCCCTGGTCAATTTCGGCGCGTTCGTGGACCTCGGCGGGTGTGTCGATGGCCTGGTAAACGTGGCGGAGATGTCCTGGCGCCACTACAACCGCTTGACGGACGTGGTTGAGGTGGGCCAGGACGTCACGGTGGTGGTCCTGGACATCGACCTGGACAGGGTCCGGATGTCCCTTTCCTTGAAGGCGTTGCAGCTCGATCCCTTCAAGGATTTCGCTCGCACTCACCTCGGCCGCGTGCTTCCCGGCCGCGTGACCAAGGTCGTCCCCTTCGGTGTCTTCGTCCAAGTCCATGAAGGCATCGAGGGGTTGCTCCACGAGTCAGAGTTCAGCGATCACGACGCCAGCCGGCTCGCCTCGCTTCCGCAGGTCGGCGACGAAGTCGTCGTTGAGATCAACGATATCAACTTCATGCTTCGCAGGGTCTCGCTATCGCTACACCGCTGATGAGCCACTCATGAGGCGGTACTGGTCCAGCAGCCGGAAGAACTCCGCGATCGGGGTCGAGTCGTTAGGGGTGTTGCGGTCGATGTCTGCTGCCCAGCCGTACGACGCGCTGCTGCCGCCGAGGCGTTCCTTGAGCCACTGGCTGAACTTCCAAAAGCTGAAGGTCTCATCGGCGGAATGCACGCTGACGGCGATCTGGTAGCCGAGGAGCATGTCCTGGAGGTGGTCCAGCGAGCCGTCAGGAAGCCACATGCTGGGCCGCAGGCGGATCTGCTCGAGGAAGTCGTATACGTCCGTGCAGTCCTGCCAGTGTTTGACGGTGTTCTGCGGGCTGTCGTCGGTCGGCATGCGCCGAGCCTACGGCGCGGACGAGAGTTGTCGCCCATCGATGCGGCATGGGCGCGAGATGAGCGTGTGCGATCGGTTGGGGGCAGCTGCGGTCACCCTCTGCGATCTTGTTGCAGTCCGTCCTAGGTTTGGCTGGGGCTTCGAGTGTCGTCGGGGTCGCGGAGTCGGTAGGGCGAGGGCGGGCTGAATGGCGTCACTGTTCGAGCGTCTGGATCTGGAAGAGACGGCTGTCCGCAGCGAGTTGTCCGTCCTGGGTGGGGAGTTGGCTGCTCTGCACGGAAGGATCGCTGCTCTCGAGGGGCGTCTGGCGGATCTGGTGATCACGCGGAAGACGGTCGTTTCGCTGGGCGGCTCGGAGTACGCCGCGCACGACGCGGAAGACGGTCAGCGGGACGCTGACACCAGCAGCCAACCCGATCCGGACCACAGCTCTCGCGTTCCCCCTCCCCGCGCTGACGAGACCACTGCTGGCGGGTACGTGCCTGCGGGCCCGCTGGAGCGGGAAGTCACCCGTGAGCGTGCCTTGGTGCTGCTTGCGGGGGCTGGACGGGCGATGCACGTCAAGGATATTGCCGCGGCAATCGGTGAAGACGTCTCCGCCACCTCCAATGGACGCCGAGTGGAGACGACAAGGTCCCGGCTCAAGGCGCTGGTGAGGGAGGGCAGGCTGGTCCACGAACCGACAGCCTGGTTCGCCATCGCCCCCGTCGACGCTGGTGACCGGCACCAGGGAGATGCCCGGGAGTGAACCGGAGCCGCGCGAGCGCGGCACGAACGATGGCACCGCCGAGCCGATTGGTAGTCCCTCGGCGGTGCCGGGTGCGTGAGCGCCCGTCTGACAGGTGGCTCCCGCGTGTTCGAGGGTAGTAGAGGCAATCTCCCCTTGATACGCGGAGCCGCGAACTTTGGCATGCCCGGTCGCCATTTGGTGTTCCCGGGTGTGGATCGAGGCTCAATGCGTTCTTTTCTGCCCGGTTTGGATGGTCTCCGGCCACAGGGCGGTGTTGGTGAAGTGGGTGAGCCGGGCGACGGTGGCCACGTCCGGCCAGGACTTCCCGGCGAGGAGGTCGGCGATGGCCTGCCGGTTGACCCCGGAGCCGGCGGCCGCCGTCCGCAGGCTCCAGCTCCGCTCGTCCAGGGCCTCAGCGAGATTCCGGGCGATCCGACGGACCGCTTCGGCAGCCACGTCGGGGCTCGGCTGCTCGGGCCAGGCTTCCGGATCGTCGGTCAGCTCCCTGGGGGAGCGTGCGCGGGCGCGTCCGCCGACCATGCGCGCACCACCTTGTCTGTTGAAGTTGATCAGCTGTGGAATGGCTGCTTGTCCAGCCGGTATGCATGGACCGTGGTCCTTGATCCCGAGACTTCGGCGAAGATCACCCGGTATCGGCCGAAGCACGCTCCGCCGGTCTGGGTGGACGTTGCACCGCTGGTGCGGTCGGTGGTCGCGGCCGTGGTGACTGCCGTGCCCTACGACGTGGAGAGGCTGCTTCACGTCACCGGGCGGCTGGCGCTGTGGGCGGAGGCGGCTGGGCTGGAGCGCGATCCGAACGACTGGTTGCGCAACGAGGTCATCGACGCGTTCGTACTCTCCCGCGCTGGTGACATCAAAGGGTCGTCGGTGCGGACCTACCGGACATGGCTCTTGCGAGCGCGGGGAAGCGGCCCCGGCCCGGATGCATGCAGAGACCAGCCCGCACCAGCCCTACAGTCGTGCAGAGCTCGCAGGCTTGCGGCACTGGGCCATACATCTTCCTCGTCAGCAGAAGACCGATGCCCTCGCGCTCCTCGGTCTCGGTGCCGGCTTCGGACTGACGCCACGGGAGATCGCGGCATGCCGAGGCCAGGATCTGCGGCGGCAGCGTCCGGGCGGTCCGCTGATGCACACATCCGTCGACCGTCTGGTTCCGCTCGTCGCCCGTGCCGCCTGGGACGGGATCCTCGGGGAAATCGCAGATCACATGGGCAGCGGCTACCTGTTCCGGCCTCGCCGCACCACCGAGTACTCCAAGAACCTGATCGGCTCCTGGCCGCTCAACCACCGGCCTCCGGACGGCCTGCCGATGGTGTCGGCTGGCAGGGCGCGAGCGACGTGGATCGTCGAGCTGATGACGGCGCGGATCGATCACCATCTGATCGCCCAAGCCGCCGGCCTGGCTTCCGCCGCGTCCCTGGCCCGCTGGCAACAACACGTGCCACCTCTTGATCGCGCCACTGCCGCCCGCCTCCTGCGCGGGCCGGAGGCATGACCGTAAGGCCCCGGCCCTGGCAGAAATCGGAACGGATCAGAGGGAGCAGGCCCCGGCCGGTCACCGATGCTCCGGCAGAGATCCCGGACTCCAAGGTGGGGCAGCTTCTGGCCCTGCTGGAGAACTCCGGGGCCCTCGATCTGATCGCCCTCGAACTCGCCGAGCGACCGGGGCCCAAGGGCCTGCCGGTCCGCACCGTGCTGGTCGGCGTGTTGCTGTCCCTGCACTACCACCGCAGCGCCACCCTCGCCGATGTCTGCCGGGTCCTCCTCGGACAACTGCGACCACCAGCCCGTGCGTGGCTGGAGGTCCCTGACCCGGCCACGGTCGATGTTCACGGCCGGCACGCGTTCACGCGCCGGGTCTACCGCGTGTTCGACCGGCTCACCACCGCCCTGGACCCCCATCGCTGCGACCGCCGCCGCCGTCTGCCCACGGTCGAGGCCCGGCAGGTGGTCGCGGCCTGGGAGGAGGGGGCAGGAGTCGAGCAGGTCCGCCGCCGCCGGGTACTGCAGGAGATCAGCGACCGGCTGGTCCTGGTCACTGTCCGCCTCGCTCACCAGCGCGGGCTCTTCCGCGGCTGGCGAGGCGACCTCGGTGTCGACACGACCCCGTTCCCCGCATGGCACCAGCCCCACCCGGACTGGAAGAACCTGTCGTCGGTCGAGATCACGGCGGGCTGGCATCACTGCGGCGGCTCCAGCGACGGCATCTTCGGGCACTCCGCCACCCTGGTGGTCGCGGCTTCCCGGCGGCACCCAGCAGGACATCCCCTGGAAGGGAAGCGAGTCAGTCGGCACCCGCAACTCGCCCTCGGCGCCGTCCTCGACACTCCCGGGAAACGGATCGGTCCGAATGCCATCCACAGTCTCACCAGGCTCGTCCCTATCGGGTTCCCCACCGGGTTTCTGGCCGCCGACCGCGCTTACACCGACCAGCAGACCGAGAACTTCGCCGCCCCGGCCCGCCGACTCGGCCACCAACTCGCCCTTGACTACAAGCAGAGCCAGCGAGGCGTCCAGGGCACCTATGCGGGAGCCCTCCTCATCGACGGCTCGCTTGCCTGCCCCGCCATGCCCCATGCGCTCGCGCACGCGACGACCGGACTCGGCGACGAGGCCGTACGCGACCTCGCCCAGGACCCCGCCCTGCAGGACCAGATCGCCCAGCGGGAGCCGTACTTCCTGAAGGTCAAGGAATCCGCCGACCCGCAAGGCGCCGTCCGCTACCAGTGCCCGGCCGCCGGACCCTCTCCGGCTGTCGCCTGCCCCCGCTACAACCAGGTCCACCGCATCCCGCATCAGAGGCCGGTCGTCGTCGACCTGACCAACCAGCGATCCACTCAGGCGCACCTCGCGGCCAAACCGACCGTCCCGATCCCTCAGGCCGAACGGCTGCGGCCTCCGCCCAACAACGAGTTGCCCAGGATCTGCCAGCGGCCCACGATCACCGTCCGGCCGGGCGACCTCGGCATGATCGACAAGTTCCGCCAGGACCGGCATTACCTCCACCCCACCTGGCAGGACATCTACCGGCCCCAACGCGCCAACATCGAAGGACTCAACGGCCGCGCCAAGGCCCACGGGATCGACATCTCCGACCCGTCCAAACGCCTCGCGCACGGACGTGTCGCGCAGACTCTCCTGCTTGCCCTGATGATCTGCTCCGTCAACCTGGCCATCCTCCACAGCTGGCACCAGACCACCGGCACCCCGAGCGTCCTCACCAGCGTCGGCCACAACAGCACCGCCAGCAGCCACGAGGGTCACTCGCCCGCCCAGGCCGGCCTGCCACCGCCGAGAGCGCCGAAGATCGACACCCACATCTGAGACCGGCACCACAGACCGCGCTCCGTCATGCCCACAAGCGGCCGAAAGCGCCGGATCCATGCGACCCACCCACGGCAATCCCCTCCGGCCGAAGCTTGATCAGTGACTGCGGCAGGCCGAGCAATCGGACATCACCTCGAACACACCCCGGAAACGCCGAGATCCCGCCCAGCCTTTCGGCTGAACGGGATCTCGTGACGATCCTTGAGAGCTACTCAAGAACTGTCGGTTGTGGACCTGAGGGGATTCGAACCCCTGACCCCCTCGATGCGAACGAGGTGCGCTACCGGACTGCGCCACAGGCCCTTGCAACGGGTGAAACATTAGCACCCCGATCAGGGTGCTCGGAAATCCGATTCCCGCCGGCCCCGTCGCAGGCCGGCGGGGCAAGTCATTCGTTGGCCGCGCGGGGCCGGTCCTCGTCGGCGTACTGGTCGAAGAGGGGTGTGCGGCGGCGGGCCGCGCCGGGGCGGCGGGGCTGGGCGGGTGCCGGGGTGACCGGGTTCGCCGGGTCGGCGGTGCTGGAGCGCGCCGAGCTCCAGGTGTCGGGGGTACCCGGGTCGGCCGTGCCGGGGGCACGGGGCGCGACGGGGGCCGTGACGTACGTGGGGAGCGGGACCGGGACGGGATCCCAGCTGTCGCCCTGGGCCGGTCCGCGGTCGCGCTGCTGGTCGATCCACTCGGCGTGGTCGGTCTGCTCGACCAGCGCACGCCGGCCCGCCTCCTGCGGGGTGACCGCGGGAGCCGGCTCGGGCTCCGGACGGGCCTGTTCGGGCTCGACGTCGGAGTCGGTCGCGGCGGGAGCGGGCGCGGGGTGCCGGCGGGGCTGCCGCTCACGCAGCCGGGCCGCGGCGGCCTCGGCGCGTCGGCGGTCCATGACGTAGACGAAGCGGCGGCGTTCCTGCACCCGCAGATGGGCGATGTAGGCGCTGAGCAGCACGGCGGGCATCGCGGGCGCCCAGAGGAAGCCGAGCCCGCCGACGGCGGCGACGATCGCGCCGGCCGTGAAGGCGAGGAAGAGCAACACCGTGGTGCGCCGCCGCCGCGCGAGCACCTTGGAGCGCCGGGCCCGTTCCAGGGATGCCTTGGACGGGCGGCCCGCCGTCCGGGCCCCCTGGGGCGCGGCGTTCGGTGCCGGGCGTTCGGTACGGGTCGGGGGCGTGGCGAGGGCCCGGACGTCGACGGACTCCTTCAGGAGTTCCGTCACCGCGTCCGGGTCGACCTCGGGCTCGCCCTCACCGGCGGTGCGGTCCCGCAGCTCCTTGGCATAACGGCGCTCCATCGCCGCCCGGCCGGACAGCAGCCGGATGGCGGTGCTGAAGCGTTCCGTCGGACGCGCCTCGTTCAGCTCGTCCTGCCTGCGGAGCCACATCGGCACCAAGTAGGCGGCCCAGGCCCCGACGATGACTGCATAGATGAGGCCGCTGCTGCTCACACCCACACGGTAGAGGTGACGGCGCGACGCCATACGCCAATTGGGCCGGTGTGTCGCACGATCTGGCTGATATCACCGACTTTTTTTCCGACACGTCGTATCGACGAGCCCGCGAGGCACATGAATTCGAATAGGTGCTCTATTTGTGGGCTGTGCCGGGCCGGGCCCGGTGCCAGCGGTTCAGCAGCCCGTCCGGGACTTCCTCCGCGGTGAGCGCGAACACGAGATGGTCACGCCACGCCCCGTCGATGTGGAGATAGCGCGGGCGGAGCCCCTCCTCACGGAATCCGAGTTTCTCCACCACGCGCCGGCTCGGCCGGTTCTCGGGGCGGATGCACACCTCGATCCGGTGCAGTCCGACGGTACGGAAGCAGTGGTCGACGGCGAGCGCGACCGCCGTGGGCATCACGCCCCGGCCCGCCACGTCGCGGTCGACCCAGTAGCCGACGTGCCCTGAGCACATCGACCCCCAGGTGATGCCGGCGACCGTCAGCTGGCCGACCAGCCGCCCCTGGAACTCGATCACGAACGGCAGCATCCGGCCCGCGTTCGCCTCGGCCCGGAGGTGCCGCACCATCTGCCGGTAGGTGGGCCGCTGCACCAGGGGACCGCCGGGCGCGGGCGGCGGGATCGTGGCCTCCCAGGGGCGCAGCCAGTCACGGTTGCGCCGGTTGACCTCGCGCCAGGCCCGCTGGTCGCGCAGCTTTATCGGGCGGAGGCAGACGTCTCCGTCCACCAGCTCGACCGGCCAGGAGGGAACGTTCAGTGTGGGCTCCCCGAGGGTCGGGGGTGGTCGCCGCCGCGGATCTGGTCGACGGCGTGGATCAGGATGCGCTCCAGTACGGCGAGGCCGTCGCGCACCCCGCCGGTGGAGCCGGGCAGATTGACGATCAGGGTCCGGCCGGCGACGCCCGCCAGTCCGCGGGAGAGCGCGGCGGTGGGGACCTTCGCCAGGCCGTACGCCCGGATCGCCTCGGGGATACCCGGAATCTCGTAGTCCAGAACGTTCCGGGTGACCTCGGGGGTGCGGTCGGTCGGCGAGATGCCGGTGCCGCCGGTGGTGAGGATGACATCGTAGGCCGCGGCCACGCCCTCCCGCAGGGCCTGCTCGACGGGCTCCCCGTCGGGGACGACGCGCGGGCCGTCGACGGCGAAGCCGAGGGCGGTCAGCCCCTCCACGAGCAGCGGACCGCCCTTGTCCTCGTAGACACCGGCGGCGGCTCGGTTGGACGCGGTGACGACGAGCGCACGGTGGACGGGGCCCCCGCCCGGTCCGGGCTCCGTTTCGGCGGAAGGCCGCTCCGCGGCGCCCTCCTCGCCGGCCTGCGCCCCCCCGTCAGGCACTCCCTGGAAGGGGTGCTGCTCCTGTCCGGGTCCGGATGAGGGGCGGCCGACCCGGCCCGCGCGGGCGGTGACCGGCGCGGTCACGACCGGCTCCAGTCCCCGGACTTCCCGCCCGTCTTCTCCTCGACGCGAACGTCGCTGATGACCGCGCCCTTGTCCACGGCCTTGACCATGTCGACGACCGTGAGCGCCGCGACCGAGACCGCGGTCAGGGCCTCCATCTCGACCCCCGTACGGTCCGTGGTCTTCACGGTCGCGAGGATCTCGACGGCCTCGTCGGTGACGGACAGGTCGACCTTCACCCCCGAGACGGCCAGCGGATGACAGAGCGGGATGAGGTCGGGGGTGCGCTTGGCGCCCATGATTCCCGCGATGCGCGCGGTGGCGAGGGCGTCCCCCTTGGGCACGCCCTCGCCGCGGAGCAGTTCGACGACACGCGGCGACACCAGGACGCGCCCGCTCGCCCGGGCGGTGCGCGTGGTCACGTCCTTCCCGGAGACGTCGACCATGCGGGCCGCGCCCGCCTCGTCGATATGGGTCAGCCTGCCCTGTTCAGGGGATCCGGGGGTCGCCCCCCGGGCAGTACCAGTCATGCTGTGGCGCTCCCGTGCTCGTGGGCTGACACGGTACCGCCACCGGGGGCTCGCCGACCGGGCAGGACCACCGACGGGCAGCCGGCGGAACCGGCCGCCGGCCCTTGTGAAGGCTTCCGGCCCCGGCGAAGGCTGCCGACCCTTGCGAAGGCCGCCGACCAAGGCTTCCGGCCCCGGCGAGAGCGGTCGGCTCCGGCGGAAGCAGCCGGCCCCGGAGTGAAACGGCGTCGGTGTGAAACTGCGCCGCCGCCGAAAGCAGTGACCCTCAGCCGAGCCGCACGACCTCGACCTGCGTCCCCGGGCCGACCGTTGTGGTGTCCTCGGGTACGACGATCAGGGCGTCGGCGTGCGCCAGGGCGGCGACGAGGTGCGAACCGGCTCCGCCGACCGGGGTGACCGTGCCGTCGTGCGCGTCGTACCGGCCCCGAAGGAACTGGCGTCGTCCCGCGGGCGAGGACAGCGGCTTGTCGGTGACCAGGGTGGCCATGGCCGTCGGGCGGTGCAGATCGTCGAGCCCCATGAGTGCCCGGATCGCGGGGCGGACGAACAGCTCGAACGACACGTACGAGGAGACGGGATTGCCGGGAAGGGCCAGCAGTGGCGTGTGGTCCGGGCCGATGGAGCCGAAGCCCTGGGGCTTGCCCGGCTGCATGGCGAGCTTGCGGAACTCGATGCCGCCGCCCGGCTCGTCCTCGTCGCCCACGGACGAGAGGGCTTCCTTGACGACGTCGTACGCGCCGACGCTGACGCCACCGGTGGTGACCAGCAGATCGGCACGGATCAACTGGTCCTCGATGGCGGCGCGCAGCTCGGAGGCTTCGTCGGTCACCGCGCCGACCCGGTACGCGATGGCTCCCGCGTCACGGGCCGCGGCGGCGAGCGCGAAGCTGTTGGAGTCGTGGATCTGCCCCTCGCCAAGGGGCTCGCCGGGCTGCACCAGTTCGCTGCCGGTGGACACGACGACGACGCGCGGGCGCGGCCGGACGCGGACGGTGCCGCGCCCCACGGCCGCGAGCAGCCCGATCTGCGGCGGCCCGAGGACTGTGCCCGCTTCCAGGGCGAGGTCGCCGGCCTGCACGTCGCTGCCGCGCGCCCGTACATGAGCGCGGGCCTCGGCCGGGCGGTACACCCTGACCTCGCCGGTGGCGCCCTCGGGGGACTGGCTGGCGGCGCGCATGGCCGCGGCGGCTCCGCCGCCCGTGCCACCGTCGGTCCACTCGACGGGGACGACGGCCTCGGCGCCGGGCGGCAGCGGGGCGCCGGTCATGATGCGGGCGGCCTGGCCGGGTCCGACGGTGGGCAGGGTGCCCGCGCCTGCGGCGACGTCACCGATGACGGTGAGGACGGCCGGGACCTCCTGGCTCGCTCCCTCGACATCGGCCGCGCGGACCGCGTAGCCGTCCATGGAGCTGTTGTCGAAGGGCGGCAGGGAGACCGGCACCGTGACGTCCTCGACGAGGACGCAGCCCTGGGCGTCGAGCAGCTGGAGCTCGATGGGTTCGAGCGGCCGGACGGCGGCGAGTACGTCCTCGATGTGCTCGTCGACGGTCCAGAGGCGCTCCCGGCCCGGCTCGGGCCCTTCCGCGCTGCTCACAGTGCTACATCTCCTCGGCGACGTAACGGCGGAGCCAGGCCTTGAAGTCCGGTCCGAGGTCCTCGCGTTCGGCGGCGAGCCGGACGATCGCCCGGAGGTAGTCACCCCGGTCACCCGTGTCGTACCGACGACCCTTGAACACCACACCGTGCACCGGCCCACCGAGCTTCTCGTCCGCGGCCAGCTTCTGCAGCGCATCCGTCAGCTGGATCTCCCCACCCCGACCCGGCTCCGTCTCCCGCAGTATCCCGAACACCGCAGGATCCAGCACATACCGACCGATCACCGCATAACTGCTCGGCGCCTCCGACACCTCCGGCTTCTCCACCAGACCGGTGACCCGCACCACATCCCCGTCACCCGCCGGCTCCACCGCCGCACACCCGTACAAATGGATCTGCGACGGCTCCACCTCCATCAACGCGACCACACTGCCGCCCTCGCGCTCCTGGACCTCCA